>NZ_JBBCUM010000012.1:0-185602 GCF_037147855.1 Allobosea sp. MMO-172
CCTTGCCGATCGACTGGACGCCGCCGCGGATGATCTCGATCGCATAGGCGCCGCCATTGATGCCGAGCGCGATGATCGCGGTCGGCGTCGGGTCGAGCCTCAGGCCCGCCAACGGCAGGGCGAAATAGATGAAGAAGATCTGGACCAGGAAGGGCGTGTTGCGGATCACCTCGACGAAGGCCTTCACCAGCCAGCGGACCGGGGCGACCTTCGAGTCGCGCAGGATCACGCCGCCGATGCCGATGACGATCGCCAGCGCCATTCCGCAGATCGCGAGCAGGAACGTGCCGAGGCAGCCCATCAGCAGGGCTGGCATCCCGTCGATCACCGGCGTGAAATCGAGCTTGTAGTTCATGGCGCTCCCTGGCGGCCGACCTTCTCGAAGGGGTCGATCCGGTTCCCGTCCGCAGTCGCGGCACCTCTTTTCGGGTGCCTTGGTCTTCAGGCTCGCCGGCTTGCGCTCTGCCGACTACATGTTAATTGTACCATCTAGTTCATTTGGTCAAGCGTAATGTACCGCCTTGTCCAATTTGATGGGTTCGCCCTAGTTTCCGGGCTGGTTCTCTCGCGGGTGAAGCATGAGCAAGGCAGCGTCGGCGCCGAAGGCAACGGGCCGCAGGCCGGCGTCCTGGACGCAGGATCCGGAGGGTGTCCGCCGCAACATCCTGGCTGTGGCGAAGGAGGAATTCGTCGAGAACGGGCTGAGCGGCGCCCGGGTCGACGAGATCGCGGCCCGGACGGCGACCAGCAAGCGGATGATCTACTACTATTTCGGGGACAAGGAGGGGCTCTACCGCGCGGTCCTCGAGGAGATGTACGAGCGCATCCGCGGCTTCGAGCGCAGCCTCGACCTCGCCAGCCTGCCGCCGGTGGAGGCGATGACGCTGCTGGCCGGCTTCACCTTCGACTACCACGCCGAGAACCCGGATTTCGTGCGGCTCGTCATGGTCGAGAACATCCACCATGCCCGCCATCTCGCGACCTCCGACCGGATCGCGTCGCTCAACCTCTCGGCCATCGACATGATCCGGGAGGCCTATGAGCGCGGCGTGGCGGCAGGATTGTTCCGGCCCGGCATCGAGGCGCTCGACATCCACCTGACGATCAGCGCGCTCGCCTTCTACAATGTCTCCAACCGCGCCAGCATCCGCCAGGTCTTCGGCCACGACATGGGCGCGCCCGAGGCGCTGGTGCGTCGTCGTGCCGCCGCGATCGACACCGTGCTGCGCATGCTGCGCGCCTGAGGCCGTGCCGGGGCGAGCAGGCGAGGGCATCGTCGTCAATTCCGCGCTGCGACGAGGCCGGCCATCGCCTGGATGGCCAATTCGTAGCCGGCAGCGCCCAGCCCGACGATGATGCCGGTCGCCGTCCGCGAGACCAGCGAGTTGTGATAGATGCTCTCGCGCGCATGCACATTCGAGATGTGCAGTTCGATCTTCGGGCCGTCGAACATCTTGAGCGCGTCGAGCAGAGCGACCGAGGTGAAGCTGTAGCCGGCCGGGTTGATGATGATCCCGCAGGCCTCCTGCCGCGCCTGCTGCACGCTCTCGACCAGCTCGCCTTCGAAATTGGTCTGGCGGAAAGCGACGGTGAAGCCGAGCGAATGCGCCTTCGCCTCGCAGCGCTCGCCGATCTCGCTGAGCGTGGTCGAGCCGTAGATATGCGGCTCGCGCTGTCCGAGCAGATTCAGGTTGGGGCCGTTCAGGATGAAAATCCGGCGCGATGCCGCTGCTTCCTTATCCGCCATGACACCCTCCCAGGCGAAGCTCTGACGGCCTCGCTCGCAGTTCGTCAGCGGAACGTGATACAAGATGAAAGAGAGATCAACTGATAATTCATCGATCATCAGTTGATTTATGTGGTCGCGAGCGTAGGCTTGCGGGCAGCCTAGCTTCCTGACAGGAACGCGCGAGGGCAGGGAGCAGCATGACGGACGCGGCATTCGAGATCGGCGGCGAGGAGATTCCGGTTCTCTCGACCGGCGAGCAGGCCTATGAGCGCATCAAGCACGACATCGTCTTCGGCGTGCTCCAGCCCGGCCAGCGCCTGCCGCTCGACCGTTTGAAATCGGTCTATGGCGTCGGCATCAGCACGTTGCGCGAAATCCTGAACCGGCTGGCGCCGGAGGGGCTCGTGGTCGCGGAAGGACAGCGCGGCTTCCAGGTCGCGCCCTGCTCGGCGACGGATCTCAAGGAACTGGCAGACCTGCGCCTGCTGATCGAGAGCAACGCGCTGGCGCAATCCTTCGAGGCCGGCGATGTCGAGTGGGAAGGGCGCGTCGTCGCCGCCCATCACAAGCTCGCCCGGATGGAGCAGCGCCTGCTCGCGGGCGACGAAACCGGCACGCAGGCCTGGAAGCGCTATGATTTCGAGTTCCATCAGGCGCTGGTCTCGGCCTGCGGCTCGAAGGCGCTGCTCGATCTCCATGCCGGCATCTACGATCGCTATCTGCGCTACCAGATGGTGTTCTTCATCTTCTGGGGGCCGACTTCGACCGAGGATCACAAGGCCTTGCTCGATTGCGCGCTCGATCGCGACGCGGCCAAGGCGCAAAAGCTGCTGCACGGCCATATCCATGGCTGCATCGATGTCGCGCTGGAGCGCGGGCTGGTCGGCTGAAGGCGTCTAGATTGGGACGTCGTCCGGGCTGGAACCACCTTTGTCATTCCGGGGCGCGCCGCAGGAGCGAACCCGGAACCCACGACTGGGTGAGACACGGAGTAGTCAGTTGCAAGTGGCGGCCCAGTCGTGGGTTCCGGGTTCTTCGCTACGCGAAGCCCCGGAATGACAATCATGTGGCGCGAAGCCGCTACGGCATGCCTTATCAATGGAACATGTCCATCGCGCGGGCAGGGCGCCATCCTTGAACAAGCCGGCCTCGTCTCATCCAAAAGTTTGCATGCGAAGTTGGATACTGTTAACGCTGTAGGCCTGAAACGGCCTCCGCCACCGGCTCCGTGCCGGGCCGAAAGAGGGGCCGGCGGGAGGTTTGAATGCAGCTTGTGGCCATCCAGCAGGCCGTAGCCGCGCGCAGTATCCTGGCGACCATGCCGCGCGTGATCGAAAGCGTCGGCCGCTCCGATTTTTCCAGCGGCCTGTTCGATATTGCCCGGCGCTTCACCGGCACCGAGATCGTCACCGCCTTCGTCGCCGCCCCTGATGGCGAGGTGCATACGCTGCTGGCCGAGAACCACTACAATTCCGGCCAGCCGGCGCTTGACATTGCCCGCCGCTACGTCTCCCGGCACTGGGGCGCCGATCCGGCCAATGCGATTGCGCTCGACGAGAGCGACGAGGCGGATTGCTGGGGGGTGCGGATGAAGGCCGGTGACATCGAAAGCTCGGCCTATCGCAGCGAGTGCTATCTCTCGGTCGGGCTGTCGGAGCGCTTCTCGCTACTGCAGCGCCGCGAGGCCGGCACCATGCGGCTCAGCATCTATCGCCGCCGCAAGGAGAGCTTCAGCGAGGCCGAGATCGACAATCTGGTCGAGAGCGCGCCGCTGCTGATGGCGGCGCTCTGGCGACATTACGAGGTGACGAAGCCGGCGGGCGGGCGCGGCGCCGCGCGGGATTTCCATGCCCGATTGGAAAAGGCCGCACCGGAGCTGTCGAAGCGCGAGCGGGATGTCTGCGCGCTCGTCGCCGCCGGCCTGACCTCCGAGGGCATCGCGCTCGAACTCGGCGTCGGCATCAACACCGTGCTGACCTATCGCAAGCGCGCCTATGCAAGGCTCGGCATCTCCTCGCAGAACGAGTTGATGCGCATCCTGATGTGAGATCAGTTTTCCCCGTCATTGCGAGGAGCGTTAGCGACGAAGCAATCCAGGGGGATCGGGCTAGACGCTGAACCCAGTCCCCCTGGATTGCTTCGCTGCGCTCGCAATGACGGGAAAGCCGGCTCAGATCGCGTCCGGCTGCTGGTCGGGCGTTGCCGCGATGAAGGCGGGCAGGGTGGCGCAATGGGCGTCGATCGCGACGAGCTTCGGATAAGGCGCAAGGTCGATCCCGTAACGCCGCGCGCTGCCGATCTGCGGCACGAGGCAGATATCGGCCAATGTCGGCGCACCCCCGAAGCAGAATGGTCCAGGCTGGTCCCGGATCAGTTGTTCGCAGGCGCCAAGGCCCTCGCTCATCGCGACGGCAAGCCAGTCCTGCACATCCGCTTCTGAGAAACCCTTGGCGCGCAGGCGCTTCTGGATCTTCGGGTTCTGGAAGGGATGGGTCTCGCAGGCGATGACCAGTGCGAAGGCCTCGACGCGGGCGCGCAGGGCATTGTCCGCCGGGAAGAGCGGCGGCTGCGGTATCTCGCGGTCGAGCCAGCCGATGATCGCGAGCGATTGCGTGAGCATGGTGCCGTCGTCGAGCTGCAGAGCGGGGATCAGCTTCTGCGGATTGATCGCCGCATAGGCCGGCTCGTTCTGGGCACCGTCGCGCAGGTTGTGGATCACGCTCTGCGGTCTCACGCCCTTGAGGTTGAAGGCGATGCGCGTGCGCCAGGCGGCCGAGGAGCGGAAATAGCCGTGCAGGATCATGTCGGACTCCCCAGTCAGGCCATCCGGTAGCCGCCATTGACGTCGATCGTGGCGCCGGTGACGTAGGAGGCCTGCTCGGAGAGCAGGAAGGACACGGCCCCGGCGATATCCTCGGGCGTGCCGAGCCGGCCGAGCGGCACCGCCTGCGCCAGCGCATCCATTGAGCCCGGCGCGGCCGAGCGCGGCGTTGCCGCGGCGAGCATCGGCGCGTCGATCACGCCCGGCGCGACGCAGTTCACGGTGATTCCGAGTGATGACAGCTCGCGCGCCATCGCCTTGGTGAAGCCGAGGATCGCCGATTTCGACGAGATATAGCTCGCCGAGCCACGATAGCCGCCAAGCTCGGCCGCGACCGAGCTCGTCGTGGTGACGCGCCCGCCTTCGACCGGCAATGCGCGGCGGCGACGGGCATAGGCACGGATGCTCAGGAAGACGCCGCGCGTGTTGACGGCATGGGTCTTCTCCCAGTCGTCGAGCGTCATGTCGAAGATGGTCGGCCGCTCGCCATCGGCCCCCATCAGGAGCACGCCGGCATTGCAGACCAGCCCGGTCACCGGGCCATGAGCGGCCTCGACCGCATCGAACAGCGCCTCGACGGAAGCTTCATTGGAGACATCGACCGCCCAGCCGCTATGGCCGGAGTCGGGCAGGGCGCTCGCGACCGCCGCCGCCGGCTCCTTCGTCAGGTCGCAGACGGCGACGCGCCAGCCATCGTTCGCGAGCTTCTGGGCGATGGCTGCGCCGATGCCGCGGCCGGCGCCGGTGACGAGGGCGAGCTTGCTCATGTCGGTCTCCGGTTCATTCGCTGTAGACGCCTTGCGCGAGCAGGGCCTTGGAGGAGAAGTCGCGGCCATGGCCGCGCGTGAAGAAGCCGGCCGAGACGCCGCCATCGGCCATGATCAGCGCGCCGTTGACGTAGCTCGCCAGGTCCGAGAGCAGGAACAGGCAGACCGAGGCGACCTCGGAGGGCTGGGCCAATCGTCCGAGCGGCGTGCGGTCCTCCATCACGCCGGAGACGAATCTTTCGGGAATGCCGCGACGGATCATCGGGGTGTCGGTCGCGCTCGGGCCGATGCAGTTCACCCGGACGCCATGCGAGCCCCATTCGACAGCGAGATCGCGCGTCAGCCCGACGACGCCGGCCTTCGAGGCGCAGTAATGCGCCCGGCCGGACTGGCCGCCGAGCGAGGAGACCGAGCCGATCGTGACGATGGCGCCGCGCCCGCGCGCGACCATGCGCCGGCCCGCCGCCTGGCAGGAATAGAAGGTGCCGGAGAGATTGACGCCGATCACCGCTTCCCAGCTGTCGGCGGCGAGTTCGGTTGCCGGAGCAGGGCGAGAGATGCCGGCCGCCGTGATCAGGCCGTCGAGCGGGCCGAGATCGCGCTCGATCGCTTCGACCGCGGTTTCGGTCGCCGTCGGGCTGCGCACGTCGAAGCTTGCCACGACGGCACGGGCGCCGAGCGCCGCGATCTCGCAGACGGTTTCGGTCGCGCCCTGCTCGTTTGCGTCGGCAATGGCGATGGCGGCGCCTTCGCGCGCCAGCGCCAGCGCGCATTCCCGCCCGATGCCGGAGGCGCCGCCGGTGATCAGGACGGTCCGGCCGGCAAGCCCGAGATTCGCACCCATCGCCGCCTCCCGCTCGCCCTGGCCTCAGCCCAGTTTCTGGCCGCCGAAGGCGGGACGTTCCGCGATCCGAGCGAACCACGCGGCGGCCTGCGGCCGGCCTTCGCGCCAGTTCAGGTCGGCGAATCGCAGGTCGAGATAGGACAGCGCGCAATAGAAGGTGATCGTGCCGATATCGACGCGGTCGCCGAAGCCGGCCGCCTTGCCCTCGATCAGGTCGAGCGTGGCATGAACCTTGGCGAGCTGGCCGTCGATCCAGCGCTGCCAGCGCTGCTCCTCGCTGCGCAGCAGGCCCTCGTAGCGGGCAGCCAGCGCGGCATCGAGCAGGCCGTCGCCATAGCTCTGCTCGGTCAGGGCGTTCCAGCGCGCCTTGGGCTCTGCCGGGAACAGCGAGCCGCCGCCGAGCCCATCGAGATATTCGCAGATGACGCGGCTATCGGCGATGGTCGAGCCGTCTTCGAGCAGCAGAGTCGGGACCTGGCCGAGCGGGTTGGTCTTGATGATGTTCTGCTCGCGCGCCAGCGGCCCGCCGGATTTGTACTCCTGCGAGACGTCGAGCATCTCGATCCGGCCGAGCAAGCCAAGCTCGGCGGCGGCGATCCGGACCTTGAGGACGAAGGGCGAGGTGGCGGACTGGTAGAGCTTCATCGGAATGCCTCTCTTAGCGCGGCAGGCGGTCGGGCTCGGAAGCCAGCGCCCGCCCGGCGATGAAGCCGAAGGTGAGCGCGGGGCCGAGCGTGATGCCGGCGCCCGGATAGGCGCCAGCCATGATCGAGTTCATATCGTTGCCGCAGGCATAGAGCCCGGCGACGGGGCCGCCCTGGCGGCCGAGCACGCGGGCCTGCGGGTCGCAGGTCAGGCCGGTCGCGGTGCCGATATCGCCGGGCCAGACCTTCACGGCATAGAAGGGCGCGGTCTCGATCGGCCCGAGGCAGGCATTGGGCTTGTTGTTGGGGTCACCGAGATAGCGGTTGTACTCGCCGGAGCCTTTGCCGAAGGCGGCATCCTCGCCGGAGCGCGCGGCTGCGTTCATGCCGGCGACGGCCTCCGCCAGCGCTGCGGCCGGCACGCCGATGCGTCCCGCCAGTGCCACGACGCTGTCTCCTTCGAACAGATAGCCGGCTTCGACGAAGGCTTTCGGCGTCTTCAGGCCGGGATGGACGAGGCCCAGGCCGTATTTGCGCAGGAAATCACTGTCGCAGACGAGGAAGGCGGGCACGGCTCCGCTGGCATGCATCGCCTCGACGAAGCCATGATAGGAGGTCGCCTCGTTGACGAAGCGGCGGCCATTACCGTCGACCGCGATCAGGCCGGGCCTGGCCCGGTCGAGGATCAGGTGCGGGAATTGCACTTCGCTGCCATCCGGCTTTTTCAGCACCGAGACCGGCGTCCAGAAGGCCGCGCCGATATTGTCGTCGCGCAGGACGCCGCCGGCCGCGAGGCCGAGATTGATGCCGTCGCCGGTATCGGTCTTCGGCGCCATCGAGCGATGGACCTCGGCATGCGGCATATGCTCGCCGCGCATCGCGGCATTGGCCGGAAAGCCTCCGCTCGCCAGCACGACGCCGCGCCGTGCGCCGATGCGGCGTTCGCCCTGCGGGCCCTTGACGGTGAGACCGAGGACGGTGCCGTCCTTCACGATCAGCGCGCCGGCCGGGGTCTGCGTGCGGATGTCGACGCCCGCCTGCCGTGCCGATTTCAGCAGGCGCCCGGCAAGCGCATTGCCCATCAGCAGGCGCGCGCCGCGCGGATGGCGCAGGCGGTCGAGCCCGTACTGGATCAGGAGCTTCGCGCTGTGCCTGAAGTTCGCGAGATTGCGGAAGCGGCCGACCAGCGCGTCGATATCCTTGCGGTTCACCATCATGCCGCCGAGCACGGTGAATTCCTTCAGCGGCGGGCGTAGCAGGGCGAAATCGGCGCCGAGCTCGTTACCGTCATAAGGAGCGGGGTCGATCGTCCGTCCCCCTTTGGAGGCGCCGGGCTGCTCGGGCTGATAGTCCGGCGAATAGGCACGTGCCTCGAATTTCAGGGCCGTCTCGCGCTCGAAGAAGCGGACCATCTCTGGCCCGTTATCGAGAAAGGCGCGCATCATGTCCGGCCGCAGGCGGTTGCCGAGCACGGCTTCGAGATAGGTCATTGCCGCGTCGCGGGTATCGGCATGGCCGGCCTTGGCGGCATGCGGGTTTTCCGGCACCCACATCGCGCCGCCCGAGACGGCGGTGCTGCCGCCGATGTATTCGCTCTTCTCGATCAGCAGCACGTCGAGCCCGGCCTTGGCGGCGGTGATCGCCGCCGACATCCCGCCGGCGCCCGAGCCGACCACGACGACGTCGCGGATTTCGTCGAAGCTCTCGCTCATAGCCATATCCTCAGCCGCCCATACCGCCGCCGAGCGACTTGCCGCCGTCGACGAGCAGGACCTGGCCGTAGATGAAATTGGTGCGCGGCGAGGCGAGGAAGGCCACGGCGTTGGCGATGTCTTCGGGCGCCGCGAGCGCTCCCGTTGGCTGTTGGGCGAGCAGGGCGGCGCGCGCCTCCTCGGATTGCTTCGCCACCATCTCGGTCGCGACACCGCCCGGCGCCACCGCGTTGACGGCGATCCCGCGCGGCAGAAGTTCCATCGCCATCGCCCGCGTCAGGCCGACGACGGCAGCCTTCGAGGCGACGTAATGCGCGTGGTTGCGGGCGCCCAGGAAGGTGCGCGAGGCGATGTTGACGATGCGCCCGCCCTTTTCCATCCGCCGCGCGACCGCCTGCGAAAGCAGGAAGAGCGCGGTGACGTTGACATCCATCATCCGGCCGAAATCGCTCGCCCCGAGTTCGAAGAACGGCTTGTTCTCGAAGATGCCGGCATTGTTGATGAGCGCCTGCGCCACCGGCAGCCGATCAGCCAGCGCGGCGAGGCCGGCGTGATCGGCGAGGTCGACCGGCTCGAAGAAGACGCTGTGGCCCTGCGCTTCAAGCTCCTTCACCAGCGCAGATGCGATCTCCGCCTCGCGGTCGAGGATGCCAACCGCGAAGCCGTCGGCGCAAAGGCGCTCGACGATGGCCCGGCCGATCCCGCGAGCGCCGCCCGTGACGAGGGCGATGGGTTTGTCCTGCGGCGTAGCCATGTGCCGGTTCCTGTTCGTGTCGCGCCCCGGCTCAGCCGCCGAGATAGGTGCGGCGGACGCTGTCGTCCTGCCGGAGTTTTGCGGATGCTCCTTCGAGGGCCATCTCGCCGTTCTCGAGGATGTAGGCATAGGTCGAGCAGCCCAGCGCGATCGCCGCGTTCTGCTCGACCAGCAGGATGGTGAGCCCGTCCTTGTTCAGCCGCTCGATGATCGCGAAGATCTGCTGCACCAGCACCGGCGAGAGCCCGAGCGAGGGTTCGTCGAGCAGCAGCAGGCGCGGCCCCGCCATTAGGGCCCGGCCGATCAGCAGCATCTGCTGCTCGCCGCCCGAGAGCGTGCCGGCCTTCTGCTGGAGACGTTCCTGCAGCTTCGGGAAATATTCGAAGACCCGGTCGAGATCGCGCTTGATGCCGGCGGCGTCGCTGCGGCGATAAGCACCCATGTCGAGGTTCTCGCGCACGCTCATGTCGCGGAAGACCTCGCGCCCCTCCGGCACCTGCAGCACGCCGGCCGAGACGACCTTGTGCGAGGCCCAGGACTGAACCTCCTCGCCTGCGAAGCGGATGCGTCCCTTCGTCACCGGCACGAGCCGTGAGACGGTGTTCAGCGTCGTGCTCTTGCCGGCGCCGTTCGAGCCGAGCAGGGCGACGATCGCCCCTTCCGGCACCTTGAGCGAGACCTCCGAGAGCGCCTGGATGCGGCCATAGGAGGCGGAGATGCCGTCGATTTCGAGGAGGTCAGCCATGGTTCGCCTCCTCGGCGGTCGCCGCATCGCGGCCGAGATAGGCTTCGATCACGGCGGGATGGGCACGCACCTCGGCGGCCGTGCCCTCGGCGATCTTGGTGCCGAAGCTCAGCACCGTGATCCTGTCGGAGATCGACATGACGAGCTGCATGACGTGCTCGACCAGGAGGATCGTGATGCCGTCGCGCTCGCGCAATTCGCAGAGCAGGCGGTCGAGCGCCGCGATCTCGCGGTTGCGTAGGCCGGCGGCCGGCTCGTCGAGCAGCAGGAGTTTTGGACGGATGGCGAGCGCGCGGGCGATCTCGACCATCTTCTGGTGGCCGAAATCGAGATTGCGCGCCTTGGTCTGGGCGTAGGAGGTCAGCCCCGTGCGCTCCAGCAACTGCTCGACATGCTCGACGATGCCGCGCGGGCGGGCGCTGATCGCGTCGCGCCAGGAGCGACCGGCATGGACATGGGCGCCGATCAGTACGTTCTCGAAGACGGTGAGTTCGCCGAAGAGTTCGAGGTTCTGGAAGCTGCGGGCGATGCCCAGACCCGCCATCTCGCGGGCCGGCATGCGGGTAATGTCGCGCCCGTCATAGGTGATGCGCCCGGCGCTCGGCGTGTAGAAGCGCGAGATGCAGTTGAAGGTGGTCGATTTGCCGGCGCCGTTCGGGCCGATCAGCGCATGGATCGAGCCCTTGGCGACGGCCATGTCGAGTCCGCCGACCGCGGTGAGCCCGCCGAAGCGGATGGTCAACCCTTCGACATTCAGGAAGGGAGCGGCGCTATCAGCGACCATGGCGCGCCTCCCGGATGCGATCGCCGATGAAGGCGAAGAGGCCGCGCGGCGCATACATCATGAATAGGATCAGGATCGCGCCGTAGATGATCTCCTGATACTGCGGCGCCTGGCGCAGCACCTCCGAGATCAGCCCGAAAACGATCGCCCCGCCGATGGCGCCCGCGATCGAGCCGAGCCCGCCGACGACGACCATGGTGAGCACGAGGATCGTGGTCTGGAAGCCGAGGCTATCCGGGTGGATGAAGGTCTGGAACAGGCCGAACATGCCGCCGGCAAAGCCTGCGATCGCAGCCGAGAGCCCGAAGGAAACGATGCGGGCGCGGCGCACGTCAATGCCCATGGCCATCGCCGCGACCTCGGATTCCCGCACCGCCCGGAAGGAACGGCCGAGCCGCGAGCGCGAGATCGCGACGGTCAGCCCGATCATCACGAGGCAGAAGAACAGCACGAAGGGATAGGCCTGCTTGTCGCTGAGGATCTCGATCGGGCCGAAGCGAGCCGGGCTGATGCGAAGGCCGTTGGGGCCGTTGGTGACGCTGTCCCAGTTGGCGAAGACCCATTGCATCGCTTCGCCGAAGGCGAAGGTGGCGAGCGCGAGATAGATGTCGCGCATCCTGAGCGCGAGCGTGCCGATGAACAGACCGACGGCGCCGGCGACGAGCGCGCCGAACAGCATCGCGACGGGGTAGGGCAGGTCGACCGCGCGGTTGGCGAGCGCGCTCGCATAGATGCCGATGCCGTAGAAGGCGGCATGGGCCATCGAGAACTGGCCGGTCTCGCCGATGACGATATGCAGGCCGAGGCAGAGCACCACGAAGACCAGCAGCAGGTTGGCGATATAGACGACATAGCCCGAGGTGAAGACGGGCAGGGCGACGGCCACGATTACGGCCGCCACAAGCCCGATCAGGGCGGGGCCTGAGCGCGCGCGCCTGGCCGGTGCGGGCGATGCGAGAGGAGGGGACGACACGGGGCTTCAGACCTTCTTGATCGTCAGCTTCCCGCCGAACAGGCCCTGCGGGCGCAGGACGAGCACGATCAGGATGGCGAGGAAGGGGGCGAGCACGATGGCGCGCGACGAGATGAACAGCCCGACCATGTTCTCGACGATGCCGATGACGAAGCCGCCGACCACGGCACCGGGCAGGCTGGAGAAGCCCCCGACGATCGCCGCCGCGAAGGCGAGCATCACGATCGAGCCCATATCGGCCGTCATCAAGATCTTCGGCGAGATCAGCAGCGCCGCGATGGCGGAGATCACGCCCGACAGGCCCCAGATCAGCATATGGCAGCGACGCAGGTCGACGCCGACGAGCTGGGCGGCCTTGGGGTTCATGCCGACGGCGCGCATGGCCCGGCCGGTCTTGGTGTAGTTGAACATCCAGAAGAAGGCGGCCATCACGGTGACGGCCGTGCCGAAGATCGCGAGATCGAGCATCGTCACCGAGGCCTGGCCGATCATGACGGAATCGGTCGGCACCAGTGCCGGGAAGGAGCGCGGCGTGTCGCCGAAGCCGGTGCGGCGCACGAGGCCCTTCAACACATAGGACAGGCCGAGCGTCGCGATGACGAGATAGACGAGGTCCTTGGCCGATTTGGCGACCTGATCGAGCACGAAGCGGCGGAACAGCGCCATGGCGAGGAAGGCCACGACCAGCGTCGCCGGCAGCACGACCCAGATTGGCATCTTCTGGAAGACGAAGAGGTAGAGCGCGACATAGCCCGCCGCCATGAAGACCTCGCCCTGGGCGAAGTTCGGCACGTCCGAGGTCTTGAAGATCACCACGATGGCGAGCGCCAGCAGGGCATAGACGCTGCCGGAGACGAGGCCCGAGGCGATGCCTTGCTGCAGGAAGATCAGCGCGAGTTGCAGGTCCATATCCGGCCCGATGCTCAGGTCAGGGAAGGGCGGCGGCGCCAAGGCCGCCGCCCGGTCTCATGAGGGAGGGCCGAACGGCCCGCCCGTGGCGATCACTTCGCCTGGTAGGTCCAGCGGCTGGTGAAGACGCCCGGCAGCGGGGCCATGGTCGTGCCGTCATACTTGATGAAGATCGTCGAGCGGTTGGCGGCGCGCTGCTCCGGGCCGAACTGCATGCGGCCGGCCATGACGCCCGAGTCGAAATCCTGCGTCTTCAGCGCGGCGAGCACCTTCTCGCGGGTCGGGTTCGGGCCGGCATCCTGCAGCGCCTTGACCAGCGACATCGCCGGGGGGATGCCATAGGGCATGTAGGTCTGCGGATGATCGGGCTTGGCCGCCAGCTCCGGGTAGGCCGCCTTGTACATGTCGTAGATAGGCTTCAGCTTGGCGCCGCCGGGGGAGTCGACCATGACCTCCTGGGTGTAGAAGTTCTTGAGCGCGTCCTTACCGACATTCTCCGCGAGCTGGTTGAGGCTGGCCGTGCCGGTGACCGAGAGGATGATCGGCTTGTTGAAGCCCATCTCGGCCGCCTTCTTGATCAAGAGCGCCGCCGGGCGGGCATAGGTGACCAGCAGGATCGCATCCGGATTGGCGGCGCGGACCTTGAGGAACGGCGCGGTGACGTCGTTGATGCCGGGGTTGATCGACTCGACCGAGAGCTTCACGCCGTTGACCTCGGCGTCCTTCTTCGAGCCTTCGAGATTCCAGGCGCCATAAGCGTCGTCATGATTGATATAGGCGACGTTCTTGGCGCCGAACTGCTTGGCTGCGAATTCGACCATCGCGCCGCCGACGGCGTATTGCGAGATCGAATAGGCGCCGAAGATGTAGTCGGTCGGCGGGAACAGCGCGCCGTCGCCCGATGCGTTCAGCATCAGGTAGGGCACCTTGTTGCGGACGACATAGTCCTTGGCGGCGACGACGGCGGCCGAGCAGGAGCCGCCATTGAGCATGAATACGTTTTCTTGCTCGACCAACTTCTTCACTGCCGCAACCAAGTCATTGGCGTTGCAGCGATCATCCTCGACGACATACTCGATCTTGCGGCCGTGGATGCCGCCTTCCTTGTTGATCTTGTCGTAGTACATCTTGGCCGCGTTCACGACGTCGAAGCCATAGGCCATGTTCGGGCCCGACAGCGGGCCGAAGATGCCGATTTTGATCGCCTTGTCGGTGATGCCGGGCTCCTGCGCGCCGGCTGCGGCCCCGATCAGCAGGCTGGCGGCCAGCGTCAGGCCGGCTGCGGTCTTGTTCACGCTCATCGTCTCTCTCCCTGGTCGTCGGTTTATCTTGTCGTTGAGGTCGTCGGCTCATGGCGGCCCGATCCTGTGGGGATCATAGCGGGCCGGTGGCGGGCATCTGTCACAGCGGCGTGGGACATCGCGGCTTCTATCCCTCCGAGCCATGCAGCGGCGCCAGCGAGGGCGCGCCATGGGCGGGGTAGGAGAGTTCGCGAAAGATATGGAAGGTGCGCATGATGTGCTTGCGCATCGCCTGTTCGGCCCGGTCGCCGTCGCGCGCCCGCAAGGCCTGCAGGATGATCTCGTGATCCTCGTTGCTGAGGCGGAATTCGGCGGGCGAGGTCATCCGGGCGACTGAGCCGTTGAAGTAGAACCGGCCCGAACGCAGGATCGCGTCGCGCAGCTTCTCGTTGCGGGCGGCGCTGACGATAATGCCGTGGAACTCGCGATTGGTCTCGACGCGGGTTCTGTCGTCGGCCGGGTCGCTGGCGATGCGGCGGGCATGGACGGCCGCGACCGCGGCGATCTCGTCATCGGTCGCCCGCTCGGCGGCGAGCCGCGCGGCATAACCCTCCAGCGCGGCGCGAACTTCCGAATTCTCGCTGGCCTCGACGGCAGTGATCTCGCGCACGGCCCAGCCGCGGCGGCGCGGCACGATCAACTGCTCGACGGCCAACCGTTGCAGGGCCTCGCGCACCGGCGTCCGGCTGACGGCAAGCGCGGCCGCGATATCGGCCTCGATCAGCGGCTCGTTCGGGCGCATCTCGCCGGAGAGGATGGCGTTGCGCAGGGTCTCATAGACATCGCCGGAGCGGCGCCGCCCGAGCACGCCCTTCTCGGCGTCTCCCGGTGGCTGGTCCGAAGCGGCGAGTGTGAAGCGCTTCTGCATGCGATCCCCGAAGGCAGCGACAACCTGATGATGCCGAAGCCATAGAGCGTCCGCTGTCACCAGAGCAGGGGACAGCGGCACCCGTTTCAGCTGCGCGCCGGCAGCACCTCGGCCCGGCATTCGCCGAAGCCGATCGCGGCGAAGCCCTCCCGCCGGGCGCTGGCCTTCATGATGATGGCGTCGCCATCGACGAGATAGGTCCGGCTTTCGCCATTGGGCAATGCGATCGGCTCGCGGCCACCCCGCGTGATTTCCATCAGGCTGCCGAAGGAGCCGGGATTACGCCCCGAGATCGTGCCGGAACCGAAGAGATCGCCAGCTTCGAGGTTGCAGCCGTTCGAGCTGTGATGGGCGACGAACTGCGCCGGGGTCCAGTAAAGGTCGCGCGTGCTGCCGAGCGAAAGCCGGTGCGGCGCCAGCCCGCTCGCGCGCATCGCCGCGGTCTCGATGAAGACCTCAAGCGTGAGGTCGAGCGCATGGGGCGCCGTGGCATCGGCCGGGCTGAGATAGGGCAGGGCCGCCGGGTCGCCGTCGGGGCGCGGTGCCTGAGCCTTCCGGAAGGGCGCCAGCGCCTCCGGCGTCACGATCCAGGGCGAGATCGTCGTGGCAAAGCCCTTGGACAGGAAGGGGCCGAGCGGCTGGTATTCCCAGGCCTGGATATCGCGCGCCGACCAGTCGTTGAGCAGGCAGAACCCGGCGATCCGGTCATCGGCCTCGTCGATCGGTACCGGAGAGCCTTGCGCGTTGCCGGGGCCGATCCAGATGCCGAGTTCCAGCTCGTAGTCGAGATTGCGGCAGGGGCCGAAGCTCGGTTCCGTTTCATCCGGCCGCTTGCGCTGCCCGTTGGGGCGCAGGAAGGGCTCGCCCGACGGCCGGACCGACGAGGCGCGACCGTTATACCCGATCGGGATATGCTTGTAGTTCGGCAGCAGCGGATTGTCCGGCCGCAGCAGCGAGCCGATATTCAGGGCGTGCTGGATGCCGGCATAGAAATCCGTGTAGTCGCCGATCCGGGCGGGCAGGCCGAGCACGCAGTTCCGCGCCGGATGCAGCATCGGCTTCAGCGTGGCCTGCGCGGGCGAGCCTTCCGCCAACAGTGCCGAGAGCCGCGCCCTCAGCCGTCTGCGTGCGCCCGTTCCCAGCCCGATAAAGCCGTTCAGGCTCGGCGCGGCTGCCGCTGCGACGATCTCCTCGATGCCGGCGCAAAGACCGGACGCGGCGAGCGCCGCCAGATCGAGGATCTCATCGCCGATAGCCACGCCGCCGCGTGCCGGCTCGCCATCAGGCGAGAACACGCCGAAGGGCAGGTTCTGGATCGGGAATTCCGCATGGTCCCGCGCCGATGCGACCCAGCTCCGCAGCGCCGGATCGTGGCTGGCGTCGAGCGCGACGGCGGAGGAGGTGGGGCGAGGCGGGTTTTCGGCCCGCGCTTCGAGAGTACTGCGCTGCATAGGCTCATCCGTTCCGTTCGGACTCGGTCAGTTCGATGCTGAGCCTAAGCGGAAGCGATGCCTTACCTCTGTCCCCAGCGCTTGGGACGCGGGCACTCAATCGACAGGGAAGCGCTCTTCCATCAGCGCAAGCGCCCGGAGCAAGGGCTCGGCATGGGGGCCGAGCGCGGCGAGGATGCCGGCCTCGAAGGCCAGGGCGCGCGGCACGATCTCGCCATAGGCCTGCAGGCCCGGCGCCGTCAGCGACAGGCTTTCCTCGCGCCGGTCCTGCTCGCTTTCGCGGCGGGTCAGCCAGCGCCGTTCCTCCAGCGCCCGCACGGCCCGGCTCACTTTGGTCTTGTGCATCGAGGAATGCTTGCCGATGGCTTTGGCCGTCATCGTGCCGAACTGGGCGAGGGTGGCCAGCACCCGCCATTCCGGCACGGTGAGGTCGTGATGCGGCCCATAGACCGCGCGGAACTGCTGCGAGACCGCCGAACTCAGGCGGTTCAGGCGGTAGGGCAGGAAATGCTCGAGCGCGAGTTTCGACATGCCTTGTTAGTTACAAAATCGACAGTTACCAAAGCAACCATCGCGAACGAAGCCCGCGCAGGGCGTGCCGCCGGCCCAAGGCCGCGGCGAGGAGAGGGCGCCACCATGAACGTTCAGAACCCGGCCCATGCCGGTGCCGCCAGGACCGAAAGCGCCATCGCGACGGGCTACATGTCCGGCTTCGGCAACGGCTTCGAGACCGAGGCCCTGCCGGGCGCCCTGCCGCTCGGGCGCAATTCGCCGCAGAAATGCGCCTATGGGCTCTATGCCGAGCAGCTCTCCGGCTCGCCCTTCACGGCGCCGCGCACCACCAATGAGCGCTCCTGGCTCTACCGCATCCGGCCGACGGTGGCGCATTGGAACGAATTCCGGAAGGTCGATGCCGGGTTCTGGCGCACGGCGCCGGCCCGCGAGGTCGACATGCCGATCGCGCCGCTGCGCTGGAGCCCGATCCCGATCCCGTCGGAGCCGATCTCATTCGTCGAGGGCATCCGCAGCATGACCACCGCCGGCGATGCCGGCAGCCAGGGCGGCATGGGCGCTCATGTCTACCTGATCACGCGCTCGATGGTGGACGAGTACTTCTACAATGCCGATGGCGAGATGCTGTTCGTGCCGCAGCAGGGCGATCTCAGGCTCTGGACCGAGTTCGGCATCATCGACATCGAGCCCGGTGAGATCGCCGTGATCCCGCGCGGCGTGAAGATCCGCGTCGAGCTCAGGGACGGGCCGGCCCGTGGCTATATCTGCGAGAACTATGGCGGCGCCTTCACCTTGCCGGAGCGGGGG
Organism: Allobosea sp. MMO-172; assembly: GCF_037147855.1. NCBI lineage: Bacteria > Pseudomonadati > Pseudomonadota > Alphaproteobacteria > Hyphomicrobiales > Alloboseaceae > Allobosea > Allobosea sp. MMO-172. The sequence continues at coordinate 17,623 of NZ_JBBCUM010000012.1, forward strand.
CCGATCGGCGCCAACTGCCTGGCCAATCCGCGCGATTTCCTGACACCCGTGGCGGCCTATGAGGACCGCGACGCGCCCTCGAAGATGTATGTGAAATGGGGCGGCAATCTCTGGGCGGCCGATATCGAGCATTCGCCGCTCGACGTCGTCGCCTGGCACGGCAACTACGCCCCGTACAAATATGATCTCAGGCGCTTTTCGCCGGTTGGGCCTATCCTCTACGACCATGCCGATCCGTCGATCTTCACGGTGCTGACCTCGCCCTCGGAGACGCCCGGCACCGCCAATATCGACTTCGTCATCTTCTCGGATCGCTGGCTGGTGGCCGAGAACACCTTCCGGCCGCCCTGGTACCATATGAATGTGATGAGCGAGTTCATGGGGCTGGTCTACGGCGTCTACGACGCCAAGACCGGCGGCGGCTTCGTGCCGGGCGGCATCTCGCTGCACAACACCATGCTGCCGCACGGGCCGGACATGGATGCCTTCGAGAAGGCGAGCAATGTCGAACTGAAGCCGCACAAGCTCCAGGGCACGCTGGCTTTCATGTTCGAGACGCGGTTCCCGCAGCAGGTCACGGCCTTCGCCGCCGGCTCGGATTCACTCCAGCGCGATTATGGCGGCTACGGCCACAAGCTGACCAAGCATTTCGATCCGAACAGGCCTTGAGCGGGCGCCGATCGGGTGTTTCTTGCCGCGCGCGGAGTGGCGGACTATATTCGGACTGAATTTAGGTGGGGAGGTCGCTTTGCGATATTCGGCCCAGGTCAAGCCGATCAGCTATTTGAAGGCGAACGCCGCCGACATCCTCTCGACCCTTGCCGAGCGGCGCGAACCCATGGTGATCACGCAGAACGGCGAGGCCAAGGCCGTGATCCAGGACGTGGCCTCGTTCGAGCAGACGCAGGAGACGCTCGCCTTGCTGAAGCTGCTGGCGCTCGGCCAGCGGGATGTCGACGCCGGCAAGACCAAGTCGGCCCGTGCCGTGGTTGAAAGGCTGAGGTCGAAAGCGGCTGATCCTCGATGACGCCCAGCCATTTCGAGGTCGAGCTGACGCAAGGCGCGGAGGACGATCTCGAAGGCATTCACGCCTACCTGTCCGAGCATCGTTCAAGCGAGGCGGCGGAGGCACTTCTCGACGCATTCCTCGACAAAATCCAGACACTGGAGCGGTATCCGGAGCGAGGCAGCTTCCCGAAGGAGCTTGAGGCAATCGGCATCCGGGACTTCCGCCAGGTTCTGCTCGATCCGTATCGGCTGATCTATCGCGTCATCGGCAGCAAGGTTTTCATCCTCGTCATCGCGGACGGCCGTCGTGACATGCAGACCTTGCTCGAGCGTCGACTGCTGGGCGGGTGATCGCCGGCCATGCCGGACGACAAGGAGGGTGGCTACCTTCCGACGGCTTCATTGGCGTTTCAAACGCGGTCCAGCGCAATGTCGGAAGAGGGTCGAAATCCGCCCAAGTTCGATTCGCATAAGGTATATTATGGAACTAATTCTGATGTCGATGCGGCTCGGAATGCCAGCCCTTCAGGCCGGAACCGAGATCGTCATCCCGTCGAACGCCACCTCTGCAATTCCATCCAAGCGCTTGCTCAGGCTGGCATAATCCAGATCGCCATGGAGATTGGTCAGGATCGCGCGACGCGGCTTCAGTCGCTCGATCGCCTCCAGCGACTGCGCCAGATGGAAATGGCTGGGATGCGGCGTCTCGCGCAGGCAGTCGAGGATCAGCACGTCGAGATCGGCCATGGCCTCCATCGCGGCCGGCGGGATCAGGCTGACATCCGGCAGATAGCCGAGATCGCTGAAGCGGAAGCCCAGAGCCTCGTAGTTAGGCCCGTGCTCGACCCGGAACGGCAGCGCCGTGATCGGCCCGCCAGCGCCGTCGATGGTCTGCGGCCGGCCGGCCGTGATCTCGTCGAGATCGAGGATCGGCGGATAGTAGCTGCCGGACGGCGTCTCGAAGAGATAGCCGAAGCGCATGCGTAGCGTAGCTTGCGTCGGCTTGTCGGCGTAGATGCGGATGCGCCGCTTCATATGCAGCACGAGCCCGCGCAGGTCATCGATGCCGTGGGTATGGTCGGCATGGTCATGCGTCAGCAGCACGCCGTCGAGCGCCGGCACTTCAGCTGCCAGAAGCTGCTCGCGCAAGTCCGGCCCGACATCGACGAGCACACGCGTCGTTCCGTCCGGGCCTGCGCGTTCGACGAGGATCGAGCAGCGCCGGCGCCGGTTCTTCGGCTCGGCCGGATCGCAGGCGCCCCAGCCGGAGCCCGGCCGCGGCACGCCGCCGGAGGAGCCACTGCCAAGGATGGTGACGGTGAGCGTCATGGCGCCGGGTCAGGCCACCTGCGCGACCGGCGCGGCGTGGTCCATCTTCCAGTAGCAGCGCCGCGCGTTCTCAGTTGTGATGCCAGCGATCTCGTCGAAGGAGACGCCGATCGTTTCGCCGAGAACCTTCGCTGTCTCAACGACATAGGCCGGCTGGTTGCGCTTGCCCCTGAACGGGACGGGCGCCAGATAGGGCGCGTCGGTCTCGATCAGCAGGCGCTCGCGCGGGACCATCCGGGCGATCCGGCGCAGGTTCTCCGAGGTCTTGAAGGTCAGGATGCCCGAGAACGAGACATAGAGCCCGAGCTCGACGCCGGCCATGGCCAGCGCTTCGCCGGCGGTGAAGCAATGCAGGATGGCAGGGAAGGCACCCTTCCCCATCTCCTCGCGCAGGATCGCGATCATGTCGTCATCGGCCTCGCGGGAGTGGATGACGAGCGGTAGCTGCGTGATCCGCGCCGCCGCGATATGGGTGCGCAACCCTTGGGCCTGTGCGGCGCGCGGGCTCGAATCGTAGTGATAGTCGAGCCCGGCCTCGCCGATGGCGACGCAGCGCGGATGGCGCGACAGGTCCACGAGGCGCTCGGCCGTGACGTCGAGCTCCTCATGGGCGTTGTGCGGATGCGTGCCGACCGAGAACCAGACCGACGGAAAGCGCTCCGCCAGCGCGGCATAGTCGGCGTAGCGCGCGACCCGCGTCGAGATCGTGACCATCCGGCCGACACCGGCCTCTTCCGCCCGTGCGACATAGGCCGGCAACTCCTCGGCGAAATCCGGGAAGTCGAGATGGCAATGCGTATCGATGACCATCACGCCGCCTGACCGTCCTCGGGCTCGACATAGCGCGGGAAGATCGCGCTCGGCGCCGGCAGGGCGGCGCCGCTGGCGAGACGATGCCCTGCGCCGAGCGCCGCGAAGCTGCGGGCCTCGGGCGCGACGCCGAGCAGGTCGAGCAGCCTGCCCGCCGCCACCGGCATCACCGGCTGCACGAGGATCGCGACCTCGCGCAGCACCTCGATCGTGACATAGAGGATGGTGTCACGGCGGGCCGGATCGGTCTTGGTCAGGCGCCAGGGCTCATTATTGGCGAAGTAGCGGTTCGCCTCGGCAATGAGGGCCCAGAGATCGGCGAGCACGGTGTGAAGGGCGAAATCCTTCATCGCCTCGCGCGCCTTCGCGAGCGCCGCATCGGCCATGGCGAGCATGGCTTCGTCGGCCTCGTTGAGCGTCCCGCGCGGCGGCACCCTGCCCTCGCAGTTCTTGGCGATCATCGACAGCGAGCGCTGCGCGAGATTGCCGAGATCATTGGCGAGGTCGGCATTGATGCGCCCGACGATGGCGTCGTGGCTGTAATTGCCGTCCTGGCCGAAGGAGACCTCGCGCAGGAAGAAATAGCGCAGCTGGTCGACGCCATAGGTCTCGGCGAGGTCGAAGGGATCGACCACGTTGCCGAGCGACTTCGACATCTTCGTACCCTTGTTCAGCAGGAAGCCGTGGCCGAAGACACGCTTCGGCAGCGGCAGCCCCGCCGACATCAGGAAGGCCGGCCAATAGACCGCGTGGAAGCGCACGATGTCCTTGCCGATGATATGGACATCGGCCGGCCAGTAATGCGCGCGCGGGCTCGCCGGATCGGGGAAGCCCGTCCCGGTGACATAGTTGTTGAGCGCGTCGACCCAGACATACATGACGTGCTTCGGGTCGCCCGGCACGGGCAGGCCCCAGTCGAAGGTCGTGCGGCTGATCGAGAGGTCCTCGAGCCCGCCCTTCACGAAGGAGACGACCTCGTTCTTGCGGGTCTCCGGCGAGATGAAGTCCGGCACGTCCTCATAGAGCTTCAGGAGCCGGTCCTGATAGGACTTGAGCCGGAAGAAATAGCTCTCCTCCTCGACCCATTCGACCGGGGTGCCCTGCCCGCCCAGGCGCGTGCCGTCGGGCTGGAGGGTGGTCTCCTCCTCGCCGTAGAAGGCCTCGTCGCGCACCGAGTACCAGCCGGAGTATTTGGCGAGATAGATGTCGCCATTGGCCTCCATCCGCCGCCAGAGCTCGTCTGTCGAGATCTTGTGGTCGGCATCGGTGGTGCGGATGAACCGGTCGAAGGAACAACCGAGGCGCTGCTCCATCTCCTCGAAGCGCGCCGCGATCTTATCGACGAATTCCTTCGGCGAGAGGCCGTTCTGCGCCGCTGTGCGCTGGACCTTCTGGCCGTGCTCGTCGGTGCCGGTCATGGCGAAGACATCGTAGCCGTCGAGCCGCTTGAAGCGCGCGATCGCATCCGACGCCACCATCTCATAGGCGTGGCCGATATGCGGCGGCCCGTTGGTGTAGTGGATCGCGGTCGTCAGATAGAATTTCGGGGCCGTGGCCATCGTCTGTCCGAAAGCTTCGCTTCACGCTGCGCGCGAGCGGGACACCGCAGACGACAGATCATGAAACAGGGTCATCACCAGCGGGCGGCGGTCGAGATTATAGGTCTCGACCTCGCGCGCCTGCTGTCCAAGCTTTTCCCATACCTCCGCCAGCGGTGCAAGGCGCGCCGGTTGCGCCGCAGCATGCGCGTGGAGATGGTCCGATATCCAGCCCTGTATGGTCTCGATCATCACCGCGAAGTCGCGCTCGCCCGCCTTGCCGGCGACATCTTCGGCCAAGGCCATCAGGGCGGTGAGGTCGATCTGCGGGAGGGCATCGAGCCGCGCCCTCACCGCCTCGACCAGCGCCAGCGTCTCGGGATCGACATAGGTCAGCGCGCGGCGCACGGAGCCTTCAGACAGGCTCGCGGCCCGGCGCAGGGCCGAACCGTCGAAGGGCATCTCCATGCGCTCCAGCGCCAGCCGGCCGGCTTCCGCGACATCGGCCTCGGCCAGCGGATCGAAGGTCAGGAGCCGGCAGCGCGAGCGGATCGTCGGCAGCATCCGCCCCGGCGCATGGGCGACGATCAGGAACAGCGCCCGCGGCGGCGGCTCCTCCAGGAGCTTGAGCAGGGCGTTGGCGGCCGAGCGTTCCATGTCCTCGGCTGAGTCGACGATGCAGACGCGCCAGCCACCCTCGGCCGCGCTCGACCCGAAGCGATCGATCACGCGCCGGATGGAATCGACCGGGATATTGCTGGTGTAGCTCTTGCCGTCCGGCTTCGGAATCCGGCGCAGCACATGCAGGTCGGGGTGGGACTGCGCCATCACGCGCCGCGTTGCCGGATCGTGCTCGGGCATCGCGAGATCGACGCTGCGAGCCGCCCTCGCCTGTGGATCGCCCGCCGCCAGCAGGAAGCGCGCGGCACGATAGGCGAAGCTCGCCTTGCCGATGCCCTCGGGCCCGCCGAGCAGCCAGGCATGATGCATGCGGCCGGACGCGAGCGCGTCGAGGAAGGTCCGTTCGCGCACGGCATGGCCGACGAGCGCCAGCGTCTCGCGCGGATGCGGCGCGCTCGGCAGCCGGTCGGGTTCGTCGCTGGTCGCTAGCATCAGACTTCCGGATCGATAGGCAGGCGCTCGCGCAGGATATGCCACGCCGCCTCGGCGAGCGCCTCGGGAGGCAACGTCGCATCAAGCACGGCGCAGCGCTGCGGTTCGGCGCTTGCGATATCCTGGTAGGCTTGGCGCAGATTGCGGTGGAAGGCCAGCGTCTCGCCCTCGAAACGGTCGATCGCCTCGCCGGGTCGGCGGCGCCTGGCGGCGCGGGCGAGGCCGATCTCGGGATCGAGATCGAGGATCAGCGTCAATTCCGGCATCAGGCCGGAGATCGTTACCGCCTCCAGCTCGGCCAGCACGCTCTTGTCGAGTTGGCCGAGCACGCCCTGATAGACCCGCGTCGAATCGATGAAGCGGTCGCAGATCACCCATTCGCCACGATCCAGCGCCGGGCGGATCAGGCTGTCGATATGGTCGATCCGGGCGGCCGAGAACATCAGCGCCTCGGCGAAGGGGCCGTAATCGCGCGCCTGCCCGGCCAGGATCATCTCGCGGATGGCCTCGGCCTTGGGCGAGCCGCCGGGCTCTCGCGTCGTCCGCGCCTTGAGGCCGGCCGCGCCGAGACGCTCGCTCAGCGCACGCGCCAGCGTCGACTTGCCGGCGCCCTCCCCGCCTTCGAGCGTGATGAAACGTCCCTTGCTCACCCGACCTGCTCAGCTCCGGCTCAGGGCCTTGCGAACCCAGCCGGTCGTCGCCTCCAGCAGCGCGTCGAGCGCGCGCGACTGCAAGGTGCCGGCCTGCACGCTCTCGGCCGCGTAGAGCGGAATGTCCAGCGTCCTGATGTCACCGCGCGTCACCACGAGCCGCGCCACCTCCGCGCCCTCCTGGACGGGCACGGTCAGCGGGCCGCGATAGACGATCCGGGCTGCCAACCGCTCCGTACTGCCGCGCGGCAGCAGCAGGCTGACCGCGCTCTTGCTCCGGAGCGCGACGCGGCCCTTCTCGCCGCCATAGACGCTGGCCTCGCCCACAGTCTCGCCGGCGGCGAAGAGCTGGCGCCGCTCGAAGGCGCGGAACCCCCATTCGAGCAGCTTGCGGGCTTCCGTCGCCCGGTCGCGCGCCGACTTGAGGCCGTTGACGACCAGCACGAGCCGCTGGCCGTTCTGCACGGCGGAGCCGACGAGGCCGAAGCCCGATTCCTCGATATTGCCGGTCTTGAGCCCGTCGGCGCCGATATCCATCGTCAATAGCGGGTTGCGGTTCTGCTGGCGGATCTTGTTCCAGGTGAACTCGCGCTGGCCGAAGATCTTGTAGAGTTCGGGATAGGTCTTGATGATGTGGTCGGCGAGCAAAGCGAGCTCGCGCGCCGTCACCCGCTGCTGCGGATCGGGCATGCCGGTCGCGTTGCGGAAGACGGATTTCGTCAGGCCGAGCCCCCTCACCCGCTCGGTCATGATCCGCCCGAAGGTCGGCTCGTCGCCGGCGATAGCCTCGGCCAGCGCGATCGAGGCGTCGTTGCCGGACTGGACGATGATGCCCTGCAGGATGTCGGAGAGCTTGATCCGGCTGTTGAGGATGGCGAACATTGCCGAGCCGCCCGACGGGCCGCCGCCCTTGCGCCAGGCGTTCTCGGAAATGCCGATCTCGCTGTCGAGCGTCAATTTGCCGGCATTGAGGTCCTGGAAGGCGACGAGCACGGTTGCGAGCTTCGCCATGCTCGCCGGCACCATCAATTCGTCGGCAGCCTTCTCGTAGAGAACCGCACCGGTGTCCGAATCCAGCAGCACGGCATAGGGCGCCTGCGACTGGAAGCCCTGGGCGAGAGCGGCCGAGCCTGCGCTCAGGAGCCCGCATGCCAGCACGAGCCCTGCCATCAGCCGGCGGGCAGCCCGGCGCGGCGCGGCAAGTCCTGCCTGACGAAGCCCGGTCTGACGGCAAAAGACGCTCATGCTTCGATGTGAAGCAGAGCGCCCGCCATCAGGTCAAGCTGGAGATCAGTTCCGCGCGAGCGGCTGCAGGGTCTGCGGCGCCAGCTTGTTGAGTGGGTGGGTCTTGGCGAGACGTTCGCCCGCGCCCTTCTCCGGGGCGGCGAACAGGCTCGCGACGCTGGCGCGCGTCGGCGGCAGGGTGGTGCGCAGCGTCGCGGGAACCGCGACGGGCTTGGCCGCGTTGGCGATGGTGTCGAGGTCGAACGGCCGGTTCGGCGGCAACGGCGCGGAACGCAGGGACGTCGCTTCAACCGGCGTCGAGACGGTCGAGGCCAGCGTGGCGACGACCGGGGTCGAGGGCGTGATCGTCCGCGGCTGCTGCGGTGCATAAGCCTGCACGACAGGCGTCGGTTCGGGCTCCGCCGCCGGCTGGGCATCGATATCGACGCTGCGGGTGCGCGTGGTTGCGACGGGCTCGGCGCTCGCGACCATGGTGCGGGCACTGGTGCCCGGGATCGGCGCGGCCGAGCCGTCGGTGCGCAGCGTGGCGAGCAGGAGCTTGTCGTCGGAGCCGGCGAGCGATGCCTGGCCGAGATACTCCATCTTGATCCGCGCCGTACCGAGATGGCGGAAGGCGAGCGCGTCGGCCGTCGTCTGCGACAGGTCCATCATGCGGCCGCCATGGAAGGGGCCGCGATCGTTGACGCGCACGATGATCGAGCGGTTGTTCAGAAGATTGGTGACGCGGGCATAAGCCGGCAGCGGCATGGTCGGATGCGCGGCCGAGACGCTGTAGCGGTCATAGACCTCGCCATTGGCGGTGCGTCGGCCATGGAAGGCCTCGCCATACCAGGAAGCCAGGCCGACCTGCGAATAGCCGACGGGCTTCTCGAACGGAGTATAGCGCTTGCCGGCGACGGAATAGGCCTTGCCGACGAGCTGGCGTCCGCCACCCTTCGGCACTTCCTCGCCCTCGGCGACGACGCGCGGGCTGGCCGCACCGTATTTCGCCTGCGGGAAGGCGCCGATTTCCTTGGAGCGGCGGCCGGCGGTCTGGTTGCCGGCACAATTGGCCGCGAACAGGCCAGCGAGAATCACGCAGCCCATGCGGGCGACGGTGGGCATGGAAGAAGACGCTGGCATCGACCCGGGCATCGTGGAGTTGGTCCCCTTGGCCGAGAAGCGCGCGTCTTGAGTCATTCCGCCAATTCCGCTTTCTGCGCCAAAAACATTCTGTCAGCTCATCGCCATAGGCGATCGAGCCGAGTTTTTGGCCAATTCCATTAAGGGATCGTTAAGCCGCTAAAATCCGCTGAAAAGCGGACCAATGAACAGGCCATCCCTGCGCCGTTGGGCGGCCACAGGAGTGTTCGAAATGCGGCGCATGTCAACGCCGGGGCATTCGCGACAGCCATTTTTCTGTGCAGCGTGGCCGTCAGGACACGGTCGAGGGCTGGCAGGCAACCTGATGAGATAGCCGCGAGCGACAACGAGGGGGCGTGGCGATTTTGAAGCGTCGAACAGGGCGCGGTAACTCGCCAGCTTCAGAAGGCGCTGGCGGAAGGGGTGGGATTCGAACCCACGGTGGGCTTGCACCCACGGCGGTTTTCAAGACCGCTGCCTTAAACCACTCGGCCACCCTTCCGGCGAGCGTTCAATGCCGGTCGGAGCGTCGATTTGCAAGCGGAAGATGAGGAGTTCCGGCGAGCATTGGAGTGGCCTTTTGTAGTGCGTGGATTGTGAGAACAGGGATGGCCAAGCCGACCCTACGGCAAAGATTGTTCCCGATCTCGCCTGCGGTCGTTTTGCGTCGTGCGCGATCGCCGGTATGGGAGAGGCCCACATCCCTCCGCAACCACGGGATCGAAGCCGATCATGTCGAAGCTCTGCAAGTTCACATCGCCCGGCGACGGGAAGCCTGTCTACGTGAACCCCGACCAGGTGGCGGTGGTCTACCAGTTCAAGGGCGAGCCTCCGGATACGATCATCGCGTTCCGGAAGGACTTTCTCCTCGGCGTGAAGGAGAGCGTCGAGGATGTCGTGGCTGCCCTGGAGCGAGCTTCATCGAACCAGGGCCAGTGACGCGCTGCCGCGTCACGGACTCATCATGCTGGTGAATTTCAGCACGGCGTGAGGGCTTCTCTCCGAGTAGCCGACGACATCGCAGCCTTGCCGGACAGGGCCGGCGCCGCGCAGCGTGATCGTCGCGTTGTCGCGCGAATAGCTGCCGCGGACGGCATAGGGCGCAGGAGCGCAGCCCTTCTTGAAGGCATAGGCGGTGCCTTCGAAGCGGCCGCCCTGCTGGAAGGGCTTGCCGCGGAAGAGCACGCTGCCGGGCTTCACCACGTCACGAACCGCAGCCTTGGGCTCGGCATAGACGATCAGGCCCTCGGACAGCGCCGTCCACATCACGCTGCCATTGTGGTCGTAGCCGCCGAAGGAGGCGCCATCGATCCTGTCGAGATCGACGACATCGGCTGCTGCTGGGGCAGCAGCGACGGCGACCGGCTGGACCGCCGGCCTGTCTTGGTCGGCCTTGCTGTCCCGCCCGTCGGGCCAGGCGAGGCTGTGCATCTGCCCATCGCGGTCGAACCGCACGACATGCCGGCATTGCGAGGCCCCGGCGCGGCCACAGGCCAGCCCGTGAAGATGGATGATGACCTGGTAGCCGTTGTTCAGCGTCTCCTGGATCTCGGCCTTGCGCATGAGCGGAGAGCTGACCCTGTAGGTTCCCTCCGCCGTTGAAACGGCCCAGCGCGCTCCGTGTCCGGCCGAGCCTGAATCATAGGTCGGCGCGCCGTCGCAAGGAGCGCCGGCCGAGGTCATGAACAGGTCGGCCCGCCCATCGCCGTTGACGTCGACGGGCGTAACGAAATGCGCTTCGAGGCGAATGCCGCCATCGCCGCGCCCCATCGCTTTCGTCAACTCACGGCAGTTCCGGTCGAGCTCCTGCCTGTAGGCATCGACGATGGCTTCGGCCGCGACCGGCACCGGCATTGTGCCCGCCGAGTCGGGCAAGGTCCCTCGTTCCGCCGTCGTGACGACATGAACCAGGTCTTTCCGGACCTCTTCGCCCAGCGTTGCCGAGCGCCCGCTCGTGAAGAAAAGCGCGCTCAAGCCGACCAGGAAGATGAAGGTAACGTATCGCGTGAACATAAAACCCCGCAGCCACATGTTCGCGGGGGCAGCAATGGCCGGGAACTCTCAAATTGCGTTCAATTCGGAATGTAAAATTGCGCGCAACCGGCGCTTTTCCTGAGAGAAGCCCCTTCTGGAGCGCTGATTCCTCGGTTTGGCGTCGGGTCGACGGCCCATAACAGGCCGGAGACACGCATCGGAGGCATTGCCGGCATGCTCCGCCCATTCGCCGACTGGACGCCCGCGCCCGGCCATGCATTGCTGGCGCGCCAACGAAAACACGGCATCGAATGCCGGGGCACCGTTTATGCTGAAAGGTGGAGGGAACCCATGAAGGAAGAGGAAATCCGCGGCCTGGTCGCGGGTGTGAAGGACGGCTCGCTGTCGCGACGATCCTTCATCCAGAGAATGGCGGCCGTAGGTATCACGGCACCGATGGCGAGCCAGATTCTCGCCTGGAACGACGTAGCAATGGCCCAGCCGGCCGACACCTACAAACCGACCAAGGCCGGCGGCGGCGGGCCGCTGAAGATCCTGCTCTGGCAGGCGCCCACGCTGCTGAACCCGCATTTCGCCTCGGGTACCAAGGATCAGATCGCCTCGCGCATCTTCTTCGAGCCGCTCGCCGGCTGGGACAAGGAAGGCAACCTCATTCCGCAGCTCGCCGCGGAAATCCCGAGCAAGGCCAATGGCGGCCTCTCCGCCGATGGCAAGGAAGTCATCTGGAAGCTGAAGAAGGACGTGCAATGGCATGACGGCAAGCCGTTCACGGCCGACGATGCCGTCTTCACCTGGGAATATGCCGCCGATCCGGCGACGGCCGCCTACACCACCGGCTCCTACGCCAATATCAAGGTCGAGAAGATCGACAGCCACACCATCAAGGTGATCTTCAAGGAAGCGACCCCGTTCTGGGCTGACCCCTTCGTCGGCGTCGCCGGGATGATCATCCCGAAGCACCATTTCGGCGAGTACAAGGGCGCCAAGTCGCGCGAGGCCCCGGCCAACCTCAAGCCCGTCGGCACCGGCGCCTACAAGTTCGTCGACTTCAAGCCCGGCGACATCGTGCTGGCTGCGCGCAACGAGAACTACCACGTCAAGAACAAGCCGCAGTTCGACACGCTCGAGGTCAAGGGCGGCGGCGATGCGGTCTCGGCGGCGCGCGCCGTGCTGCAGACCGGCGAATACGACTATGCCTGGAACCTGCAGGTCGAGGACGAGGTCCTCAAGCGCATGGAAGCCGGCGGCCGCGGCAAGGTCGTGGCGGTGAAGGGCGGCGACGTCGAGTTCATCATCCTGAACACGACCGATCCGTGGACCGAGGTCGATGGCGAGCGCTCCAGCGTCAAGACCAAGCACCCCTCGCTCAGCGATCCGGCCGTGCGCCAGGCGATGAACCTGCTGATCGACCGCGACTCGATCGAGAAGTTCATCTACGGCCGCGGCGGCGTCGCGACCGCGAGCTTCGTGAACGAGCCCAAGCAGTTCAAGTCGACCAAGCTCAAATATGAGTTCAACATCGACAAGGCCAACAAGATCCTCGACGACGCCGGTTGGAAGAAGGGCGCCGACGGCATCCGCGAGAAGGACGGCAAGAAGCTCAAATACGTCTTCCAGACCTCGATCAACGCTCCGCGCCAGAAGACCCAGGCCATCATCAAGCAGGCCTGTCAGCGCGCCGGTATCGATCTCGAGCTGAAGTCGGTCACGGCCTCGGTGTATTTCTCGTCGGATGTCGCCAATCCAGACACCTACACCAAGCTGTATTGCGACATGGAGATGTACACGACCACGCAGCCGCAGCCCGACCCGGAGCGCTTCCTCAACCAGCTGGTCTCCTGGGAGATCGCCAGCAAGGAGAACAAGTGGCTGGGTCGCAACGTCTCGCGCTACTCCGACCCGGAGGCGGACAAGGCCTACAAGGCTGCCCAGAAGGAGCTCGACCCGGTCAAGCGCGCTGCGCTGCTGATCAAGGTCAACGAGATCTTCTGCGAGGCCAACGTCCTTCTCCCGGTCCTGTCGCGCACGGTCGTCGGCGCCTCCGCCAACAGCCTGACGCCCGATATCTCGGGCTGGGAAGTCACGACCTGGAACCTGGCGAGCTGGTATCGCAGCTGATCGCCGCGCCTGTTTCGGAGGCCGGCTCTCGCCCGGTCTCCGATCCAACGACACCCCGGCCCATCAAGGGCCGGGAATGCTTCCACACATCCGGTTCGACGCGGCCGCGCTCGCCCTGAAACCGACGAGCGATCCGGCCGATTTTCCGGCGCCCCCTGCACCCTGCACGCCACGAAGGCGGGGGCCGAGAAGCGCCGCACCAAGGGAGAAGCATCCAGATGACGACGAAACGAGATCTGATCCTCGCGACAGCGGCCTTCGCGCTGCTGGCGGCCGCGCCGGCCGTGGCCGAGACCTGGCCAGCCCGGCCGATCACCTTCATCGTGCCCTTCCCGGCCGGCGGCGGCACCGACACCTTCGCCCGGCCGCTCGCTGCCCAGCTCGACCAGCAACTCGGCCAGCGCATCATCATCGAGAACCGCGGCGGTGCCGGCGGCACGGTCGGCGCCTCGGCCGCGGCGAAAGCCAAGCCGGACGGCTACACCTTCTTCGTTGGCGCCGCGCATCACGCCATCGCGCCGGCGCTCTATCCGAAGCTCGACTACAACATCCAGACAGACTTCATCCCGATCGCGGTCATCGCCCAGCCGCCGCAGGTGATCGTCGTCCATCCCGGCAAGGTCCAGGCCAAGACGGTTGCCGAGCTGGTCGATTTCGCCAGGAAAAACCCGGAGAAGCTGAATTATGCCTCGGCCGGCAACGGCACGACGCATCACCTTGCCGGCGAGCTCTTCCAGATCTCGACCAAGACGAAGCTGACCCATGTGCCCTATCGCGGCGCGGGGCCGGCCTTGCAGGATACGGTCGCCGGCCAGGTCGACCTGCTGTTCGACGGGCTCGGCTCATCGGCCGCCCAGATCCAGAGCGGTGCCTTGCGCGCGCTCGCTGTCGCGGCCCCGACCCGGTCCGAGGCCATTCCCGATGTGCCGACGGCCAAGGAGGCCGGTCTCGACGGCTACGAAGTCTCGACCTGGTACGCGCTCTGGGCGCCGAAGGGCACGCCTGCCGAGATCGTGACCCGGATGCGCGGCGAGGTGCAGAAGGCGCTCAAGACGCCCGCCATCGACGCCGTCTGGAAGAAGAGCGGCTCGCCGATCCCGACACTGGCCGGCGACGATTTCAGCAAGTTCGTCTCGGCCGAGGTCGAGCGTTGGGGCAAGGTCGTCAAGGAAGCGCAGGTCAAGCTGGAGTGAGGCTGCGGGCTGGAGACGTTTTCGCCTGTATCGAAACGACCTGAATTCGCGCGCCGATGCGTGAACGAGGGTAGATGATGAGGCTCGCAATGATCGGTCTGGCGGTCGCGCTGGCCGCCTTTGCCGCGCTCCTGGCGGTGGGCTTCCTCACGGATTTCGCGACCGTGCCCTGTCAGGACGGGACATGGGATGCCGTGAAACAGACTTGCATTCCGACCTGAGACGACATGGTTTTTGCCGTCAGGCCCGCGTGTCGCTCTCCAAATCTTCGTCGTCCGCGCCATCGATCACGGCGCGGACGATGGTGATCGAGAAGCCGGCCCGCGCCAGGGCTGCGAGATCCTTCTGCCGGCTCGCCGAGCGGTCGCCGCGCGACCAGGGGCCGAGCCGCTTGCGTCGCGCGGCTTTCCGGGCCGCGGCCAATTCCTCCGCCTCGTCCACATTGCTGGCCTCTTCCGCGAGCTCGCGGCCCACGCCCTTGGCGGTGAGCGAGGCGGCGACGGCACGCGCCGAACGGCCACGACGCCGGAGCGTCGCAGCCCTCGCCTCGGCGAAGCGCTGATCGTCGACCAGTCCGGAACCGACGCAGCGCGAGACGACATCATCGAGCGCAGCCGCATGCGCCGCCGGATCCTCGCCATGATGGCGGCAGCTCAGGGCGATCTTGCGCGCCAGCACCCGGCGCAATTGCGCGGCCGGCGCCGAATAGCGTTCGAGATAGTGCATTGCCGCGCGCTGGAGATAATCCGGCGTGATCCGGCGCGGTGCCCGGACGGGACGGGCACCCTGCCCTCGCCTGTCGCCTTGCTCCGTCATCCTAGTCGGAGTCCGGCCTCTGCCGGCCGGCCTTGACGCCGGAGCGCTTCTCCTTGGAGGCGAGCCTGCGCTCCTTCGAGGCCTTGGTCGGCTTGGTCGCGCGCCTCACCTGCGGCCGCACGGCGGCGGCCCGGATCAGCTCGAGCAGGCGCTCCACAGCTTCCTCGCGATTGCGCTTCTGGCTGCGATGGGTCTGCGCGACGATGACGATCACGCCCTCCTGCGTCAGCTTGCTGCCGGCGAGCTTCATCAGCCGGATCGCGACATCATTCGGCAGTGACGGCGAGCGGCGCACGTCGAAGCGGATCTGCACCGCGCTGGAGACCTTGTTGACGTGCTGGCCGCCCGGACCGGAGGCGCGCACGAAACTCTCCTCGATCTCGCTCTCGTCGATCGCGATGGACGGGGTAGCTTGAATCATGGGAGGAGGATTATCAAAGTTTTGCGCATTGCCTCAGCGAAAAACCGGCTCCCGCTTCTTCGCGCAATGCTCCGCCTGCATTCACGGAGACATCCAGCGTTGAAGCCCTCACGCGAGATCGACGGCCTGATCGCGATCATGGCCGCGCTGCGCACGCCGGAGACCGGCTGCCCCTGGGACCTGGAGCAGGATTTCGCCTCGGTCGCGCCCTATACCGTCGAGGAGGCCTACGAGGTCGCCGATGCCATCGCCCGCGGCGACAAGCTCGACCTCAAGGACGAGCTAGGCGACCTCCTGCTGCAGGTCGCGTTCCATGCCCGCATGGCCGAGGAGGAAGGCTCCTTCGCCTTCCCCGACGTGGTCGAGGCGATCACCACCAAGCTGATCCGCCGGCATCCGCATGTCTTTGGCGATGCGCGCGATCTCTCACCCGCCGAGGTGAAGGTGCTCTGGCATCGGATCAAGGCGGAGGAGAAGGCCGCCAAGGCGGCGGCGCGTGAAGCGGCCGGGCTGCCGCCGCAGACGGAGGAGCGCGGCGTGCTCGCCGGCGTGCCGCATAGCCTGCCGGCGCTCACCCGCGCCTGGAAATTGCAAGCGCGGGCCTCGACCGTCGGCTTCGACTGGAACGATGCGCGCCTCGTGCTCGACAAGATCCGCGAGGAGACAGCCGAGATCGACGAGGCCCTTGCCGGTGGCGACAAGGCCGCGATCCACGAGGAGATCGGCGACCTGCTCTTCGTCGTCGCCAATCTCGCCCGCCACGCCGATGCCGATCCGGAAGGCTGCCTCGCCGCGGCCAACGCCAAGTTCGAGCGCCGCTTCAAGGCGATCGAGGACGCGCTGGAAGCCGAGGGCCGGACTGCCAAGGATGCCAGTCTCGACGAGATGGAAGCGCTCTGGCAGGCGGTGAAGAAGCGGGAGAAGAACGCTGGCTAGCGGCGGCGGGGCTTACCCCCGCCGCACAGCCTCGGGAAAGCGCGCCGTGAACGCCCCTTCCCGCTCCAGGGGCAAGCGCACAACGAGCTTCAGCGCGCCATCCTCGCCATCTTCGCGTTCAAGGATTTCGCCATTGGCATGCAGCCAGGCCAGCGACTTGCCGTCTCCCGGAGCCAGCTCCAGCGTATAGACCGGCCGGCTCAGCGCGATCCGCGTCTCGATCGCGCGGGTCAGGCGCTCGATGCCTTCCCCGGTCAATGCCGAGACCAGCACCGGGCGCGAGCCATCGGGCCGGAGCGTCGCGATGCCGAGCTGGCGCTCGCGCTCGGCGGGGTCGAGCAGGTCGGCCTTGTTCCAGACCTCGATGACGCGCTGGCCGTCGTCCGGGTTGATGCCGAGATCGCGCAGGATTGCCTGCACGTCGGCGGCCTGCGCCTGCGTGTCCTCATGGGCGACGTCGCGGACATGCAGCAGCACGTCGGCCTCGATCGCGTCCTCCAGCGTGGCGCGGAAGGCGGCGACGAGCTGCGTCGGCAGGTCGGAGATGAAGCCGACCGTGTCGGAGAGCATGATCCGCGCGCCATGCGGCAGCTTGATCGCACGCGCCGTCGGGTCGAGCGTGGCGAAGAGCATGTCCTGCGCCAGGACCTCGGCCGAGGTCAGCCGGTTGAACAGCGTCGACTTGCCGGCATTGGTGTAGCCGACCAGCGCAACGATCGGATAAGGCACGCGTTTCCGGCTGGCGCGATGCAGCGAACGGGTGCGCTTCACGCTCTCCAGATCGCGCTCGATCTTGGTCATCCGCTCCTGGATGATGCGCCGGTCGGCCTCGATCTGGGTCTCGCCGGGGCCGCCGAGGAAGCCGAAGCCGCCGCGCTGGCGTTCGAGATGGGTCCAGGACCGGACCAATCGGCTCTTCTGGTAATTCAGGTGCGCGAGCTCGACCTGCAGCGCGCCTTCCTTGGTACGGGCGCGCCGACCGAAAATTTCGAGGATCAGGCCGGTGCGGTCGATGACCTTGCAGCCGAATACCTTCTCGAGATTGCGCTGCTGGACCGGCGACAGGGCGCAGTCCATCACGACGAGGCCGATTTCCTCGATCTTGATGCGCTCGGCCAGCTCCTCGACCTTGCCCTTGCCGAGATAGGTCGCCGGTCGCAACGCGGTCAGCAGAACCTGCACAGGCTCGACGACGGTCAGGTCGATCGCGGCCGCAAGGCCGACAGCCTCGTCCAGCCGCGCCGCGAAGGAACGCTGGTTGGCATCGACCGCGACGCCGCGCTTCTGCAGGTAAGGTCCCACGACATAGGCGCGCGTATTCGCGGCGATGTCGCGTTCGATCTCGTCGAGCGGCTTCGCGCCTGTGACGCGCGTGGCCGCCCGATCCTTGTCGTCCTTGTGGCTTGTCGCCAAATCAGTTCTTGTCCGTTTCCTCGGGCTCGAACAGCTGCACCGGATGGCCGGGCATGATGGTCGAGATCGCGTGCTTGTAGACGAGCTGCGAATGGCCGTCACGGCGCAGCAGCACGCAGAAATTGTCGAACCAGGTGACGACGCCCTGCAGCTTCACGCCGTTGACGAGGAAGATCGTCAGCGGGATCTTCTGCTTGCGCACATGGTTGAGGAAAGTGTCCTGGAGATTTTGTGCCCGCTCGGCGGCCATGGGTAGTCCCTGTTGTTGGGATCGCCGATCGGATTAAAATCCAGCGATCCAATTCGTTCCGTTTCAGGCCGGCGGCGCATTCCACCAGCGTCGGAACACCGATGCTCCATTAGATCGTCGTCTTCATCCGCAACGCAAGTGCAGCATTGCCGACTTTAGACGCATGCCGCCTGCGTAGCGTGCAAATGGGCATGCGTGGCGCGCCTGACGGCCTGGAAACACCTCACCCCTGGACGTTTCCATCAAGGGCGAGGTGTTCGGTTCTGTGGCTAGCCGACGCCGAGCGACTTCAGCTTCCGGTGCAATGCCGAGCGTTCCATGCCGATGAACTCGGCCGTGCGCGAGATATTGCCGGAGAAGCGCGCGATCTGGGCGATCAGGTATTCGCGCTCGAAGATCTCGCGCGCGTCGCGCAGCGGCAGGCTCATCAGGCGCTCGCCGCCCGAGCCGGACGGCGTCGTCGGCACCATCGCGCCGACCTCGGCCGGCAGCATCTCGATCGTCACTTCGGCCGTCGGGTCGCCCTTGGTCAGGATCATCAGGCGTTCGACATTGTTGCGCAGCTCGCGGATGTTGCCGGGCCATTCGTGCGACTGCAGCACCGCCATCGCATCGCTGCCGATCTGGCGCTTGGGCAGGCCGCTGGCGACCGAAATCTGCTCCATGAAGAACTCGATCAGCTCCGGCACGTCCTCGCGCCGCTCCGACAGCGGCGGCACCTTGATCGGGACGACGCTGAGGCGGTGATAGAGGTCCTCGCGGAAATGCCCGTCGGCGATGAGTTGCGCCAGGTCGCGGCTCGACGAGGAGATGACGCGGACATCGACATGGACGCGGGTCGCGCCGCCGACGCGCTGGAAGTTCTGGTCGACCAGCACGCGCAGGATGCGGTTCTGCGTCTCGCGCGGCATGTCGCCGATCTCGTCGATATAGAGCGAGCCGCCATGGGCCTCCTCGAGCGCGCCGATCCGGCGCCCGCGGCCGTCGCCGCCCTCGATGCCGAAGAGCTCCTCTTCCATCGTCTCGGGCGTGATCGTCGCCGCGTTGATGACGACGAAGGGGCCGCTCGACCGGGTCGAGGCGCCATGCAGCGTGCGCGCCGCCAGTTCCTTGCCGCAGCCCGGCTCGCCGGTGATCAGCACGCGCGCATTGGTCGGTGCGACGCGCTCGATCGTCTGGCGCAGCTGGTTGACCACCGTGGTGCGGCCGACGATCCGGTCGGCCTGGACCGAGCGGGTCTTGAGCTCGCGGACCTCGCGGCGCAGGCGCGAGGCTTCCAGCGCCCGTTCGGCGACCAGCACCAGCCGGTCGGCCTTGAACGGCTTCTCGATGAAGTCGTAGGCGCCGCTCTTGATCGCCGAGACCGCCGTCTCGATGTTGCCGTGGCCGGAGATCATCACCACCGCGAGATCGGGGTGGTTCTCCTTGATCAGCTCCAGGACCTGCAGCCCGTCGAGCCGGCTGCCCTGCAGCCAGATATCGAGGAAGACGAGATTGGGCCGGCGCGATGCGATCGCGGCCAGCGCCTCGTCGGCGGAGCCCGCCTTGCGGGTCCTGTAGCCCTCGTCCTCCAGCAGGCCGGCGACCAGATCGCGGATATCGACTTCGTCGTCCACTACCAGGATGTCAGCGCTCATAGGCGTATCCCATTCTTCGAATCATCCGTGTTGCGCGAGCCGTTTTCCGGCTGGGCGGCCGCATCGCCGCCCTCGGTGTCCTGCGCCGGCCCTGTCTCGGGGAACCAGAGGCGGATGCGCGCGCCCCGTGCACCACTGGCGGCATCCGGGCGGTCCAGCAATTCGATGCCGCCACCATGGTCCTCCAGGATCTTGCCGACGATGGCGAGGCCCAGGCCCGTGCCACCCTCGCGCGTCGTCATATAGGGTTCCAACAGCTTCTGGCGCTGGTCGGCCGGCAGGCCCTTGCCGTTGTCGATGACGTCGATGACGATCCGGCCGTCGTCGAGCCGCGCCATCTGGACATCGATCCGGCCCTGCCCGCGCTCCTCGGTCGGCACGGCCTCGATCGCCTCGGTCGCGTTCTTGATGACGTTGGTCAGCGCCTGCGAGATCAGGCGCCGGTCGAAGCGTGCCGGCACGGCATCGGGCGGCAGGACCTCAGCGATGGTGGTCTCGGGATTGCCGACCCGCCAGAGGAAGACGATCTGCCGGACCGTCTCGACGATGTCCTCGCGGGCGAGCGAGGGCTTCGGCATGCGGGCGAAGGAGGAGAACTCGTCGACCATGCGCCGGATATCCTCGACCTGCCGCACGATCGTGTCGGTGCACTGGTCGAAGACGTCCTTGCCCTCGGTGATGACGCGCCCGAACCGGCGCTTGATGCGCTCGGCCGAGAGCTGGATCGGCGTCAGCGGATTCTTGATCTCATGCGCGATGCGGCGCGCGACATCGGCCCAGGCGGCGGTGCGCTGGGCCGAGACGAGGTCGGTGATGTCGTCGAGCGTCACCACGAGCCCGGCGCCGACCCCCTCACCTTCCCTGACCGCGCGGATATTGACCATGCGGTCCTGCCCGCCGCGGGTGAAAGCGACCTGACCCGAGCTCTGGCGCTGCCGGTTCTGCAGGGCTTCCGCGACGAAGCCGGCCACTTCCGGCGCGACCTCGGCAATGGGCTTGCCGAGCAGGCGCCCGCCGGTGCCGAGCAGGCTTTCGGCCGAGCGGTTGATCGTCGTGATATGGCCGTCGCCATCGAGGCTGAGCACACCGGAGGAGACGCCGGAAAGGACCGTCTCGGTAAAGCGACGGCGCCGGTCGATGACCTCGCTGGCGGTGACGAGGCTGTCGCGCTGGCGGCGCAGCTCCGCCGTCATCTTGTTGAAGGTCTCTCCGAGATGGGCGAGATCGCCCTCGGATCGTCGGATCGGCACCTGAACGTAGAAATTGCCACTGGAGACCTGATCCGTCGCGTCGATCATCCGGCGGATCGGCGCGACGAGCCCGTTGGCGAAGCTCAGGCCAAGCCAGATCGCCGAGAGCAGCAGGATCAGCGCGATCAGCCCGTACATCGAGGCGAAGGCGATCTGGACGCCCTTCCGGCGCGCGTCGATCGACAGGTATTCGACCGCCGCGCCGCGCGCGACGGACGGGAACTCGACGGCGAGCGGATCGACCTCGCGGGCGACATGCAGGAAGCTGTTGTCATAGGCCGGCAGCTTCATCACGGCGCCGAACACCAGCCCTGTCCGCGGGATGACGCAGATCGGCTCCGGCGCGGAGCGCGCATCGTCGAAGGCGGCCTGGTCCGGCAGCGGCGCGTCGCGCAGCACGTTGATATTGGCGCGCGCGACGATTTTGTCCGGCGGCTGCATGATCGCGGCGACGGGCAGGCCCAATACGGTCGCGCGCGTGGTCAGGAAGTTCTCGAACCATTTACGGTCGACGTCGAAGGCGGGCTTGGCCCGACTTAGATCGTCGGCGAGAAGGCGGATCTCGCGTCCCAGCGAGCGGCACTGGCTGGCGGCATAGGCATCGGCGACCTCGACCGACTTGAAGATGGCATCACGCATCCGGTCCGAGAACCACGGCTCCAGCCCGCGCTCGATCGTGACGGTGGCGATGATGGCGACGAGGACGGCCGGCAGGGCCGCGATGATGCTGAACAGGCCGACGATGCGGACATGGAGACCGGCAGCCGCTGCGCCGGCCTTGCGGGCGCGGATCAGCACCGCGGCCTCGATGGCGACGATGACGATCAGCACCAGGATCAGCAGCGCGTTCAGCACGAACACGCCGACCACGACCTCGTGCACCGGCACGATCGGCGTTGCGCCGGACAGAACGAGGAAGGTGACCAGCGCCGAGATCAGCGCCAGCGCGACGACGATCCCGCCGACCCAGCCCGAGACGCGGCGGGATTTCTCCTCGCCGCGCGGCATCATTCTGGCTTCGTTGACAGAAGCGGACACGTTTGCCGACAACTCCGATATGGCAGGGACCGCGAACCGATCATGCCTGCAGGGCGCTACTGATGCGCCGCCGCAACGGTGTTGTCAAAATATGACATTCACAAGGCGGTGAAGCCACCTTTAGCGGGGCGAACGCACCACCTGCATGTCGAGCTCGCGAATCTTCTTGCGCAGCGTGTTGCGGTTGAGGCCGAGGAGCTCGGCGGCACGGATCTGATTGCCGCGCGTGGCGGCGAGCGCGGCGGCGATCAGCGGCGGCTCGATCTCGCGCAGGATGCGATGATACAGGCCCGGCGGCGGGATATTGTCGCCGAAGCCGCCGAAATACTGGCCGAGATGGCGCTCGACCGAGCCCGACAGCGTTTCCGCGCGCTCGGACACAGCGGGGCTGCTCGTGAAGCCTGCTCCCACTGCCGCCGGCTGCAATTCAGCCTCGATGATCGGTGCCGTGATCGTTTCCTGCGGGTAGAGCGCGGCCAGGCGCCGCACGAGATTCTCCAGCTCGCGGACGTTGCCCGGCCAGCGGTACTGCCGCATTACGTCCATCGCTTCCGAATCGACTTGCTTGCGCGGCAACCCCTCCTTCTCGACCAGCGTGAAGAAGTGGCGGACGAGATCCGGGATGTCCTCGATGCGCTCGCGCAAAGGCGGCAGGCGGATCGGCACGACATTCAGCCGGAAGAACAGGTCCTCGCGGAACAGGCCCTGCGCGATCGAGATGCGCAGGTCCTTGTTGGTGGCGGCGACGATGCGGACATTGGTCTTGATCGGGGTGCGCCCGCCGACCGTGGTGTATTCGCCCTGCTGGAGCACGCGCAGCAGGCGGGTCTGCGCCTCCATTGGCATATCGCCGATCTCGTCGAGGAAGAGCGTGCCGCCCTCCGCCTGCTCGAAGCGGCCGGACGAACGCGTCAGCGCCCCGGTGAAGGCGCCCTTCTCATGGCCGAAGAGCTCGGATTCGATCAGGTCCTTCGGGATCGCTGCCATGTTGATCGCGACGAAGGGGCCGTTCTTGCGCTTGCCGTAATCGTGCAGGGCGCGCGCCACCAGTTCCTTGCCGGTGCCGGATTCGCCGTTGATCATCACGGTGAGATCGATCGGCATCAGGCGGGCGAGCGCACGATAGACATCCTGCATCGCCGGGGAGCGGCCGATCAGCGGGATGTCCTCGGGCTCGGCCGCGTGCCCACGCGCCGCCTCGCCGCGGGGGCGCGACATGGCTCGGCCGACGATGGCGACGAGCTCCTTCAGGTCGAAGGGCTTGGGCAGATATTCATAGGCACCGCGTTCCGACGCCTTGATCGCCGTCATGAAGGTGTTCTGCGCGCTCATCACGATGATCGGCAGTTCGGGCCGCACCCGTTTGATACGCGGCAGCAGGTCGAAGGCATTACCATCAGGCATGACCACGTCGGTGATGATCAGGTCGCCCAGTCCTTGAGCAGCCCAGGTCCAGAGGGTGGCGGCCTGGCCCGTGGTCCTGACTTCATAGCCCGCCCGGGCGAGCGCCTGGTTCAGGACGGTGCGGATCGCGGCGTCGTCGTCGGCGACGAGGATGTGACCGGTCGGCATGTGTTGCTTGAGGCCTTTACGTTGCCTGCCCCGACCTGAGCTGGTGCAGGGGCAGGAGGATCCTGAAATGCGTCCGGCGCGGAACGGACTCGCATTCGACGATTCCGCCGTGATCGCCGATCACCTTGGCGACAAGTGCAAGTCCAAGGCCACTTCCCTGGGCCTTGGTCGTGACGAAGGGATCGAACAGGTGCTGCACCAGATCGGAAGGCACTCCCGGCCCGTTGTCGCGCACGGCGATTTCAAGCGGCAGGGCGATCCGCTCCGAGGATCCCGGCACCTGCAGGCGGATGCCCGGACGATAGGCAGTCGTCAGCGTGATCTCGCCGTCGATCGCGCCCTCGCCGATGGCCTCAGCGGCGTTCTTGACGAGATTGAGCAGCACCTGGACGAGCTGGTCGCGATTGCCGGCGACCGGCGGCAGCGAGGGATCGTAAGTCTCCGTGAAGCGGATATGCCGGGCAAAGCCGGACTGGGCGAGCCGCTTCACATGGTCGAGCACGTCATGGACATTGACCGCGTCGCGCTCGCTCGGCCGCTCGTCGCCGAACAGTTCGACACGCTCGACCAGCTTCACGATCCGGTCGGTCTCGTCGCAGATCAGCTGCGTCAGCATGCGGTCGTCGTCGGAGATCGAGCCTTCGAGCAATTGCGCCGCGCCGCGGATGCCCGAGAGCGGGTTCTTGATCTCGTGGGCCAGCATCGCGCCGAGCGCGGTGATCGAGCGGGCTGCCCCGCGATGCGTCAATTGCCTGTCCATTTTTTCGGCAATTGTCCGTTCTTGCAGCATCAGCACGACCGCATCGCCCTGACTGGGCAGCGGAGAGGCAAAGACATCGACGATATGATCGGTTCCGAGGCGCGGCGTGCCGAGATCGAGGCGGTACTCACTGACGCTGGCGCCGCGGCGCTGCACCTCCTCGATCAGCCCGAGCACGGGCGAGCCGAAGGCGATAAGATCATCGATGCGCTGGCGCTTGAGCACGGCGGCGCTCGACTGGAAGAAGTCTTCCGCCGCCGTATTGGCATAGAGCACGGCATGGCTCTCGCCGATCACCAGTACCGGCATGGGCAGCACGTTCAGCGCCTGAACCTCGATCGGGTCCAGCAGATAGGCGCTGCGGCTTCCAAGCCCCTTGTCGGCAAACATCGCCGTCATCAGCTCATCCTCTCCGCGTCAGGCCGCTGCGCGGCTGCGGTCGGTCGAAAACAATCCCGCGAGCGCCGTAAGGACGGTCCGCGGTTCGTCGGAGGTCAGTAGGCTGCGGCGCAGTTCGGCATCGGGCTCGCAGCCATCGGCAACCGCGTCATCGGCATAAGCAGCGAGATGCTTGCGGGCGTGGCGTACGCCATGGGCGACGCCCAGCAGGGCGAGCAAGCCCTCGTAATGCTCACGGGCCAGCGCAAGCTTCTCGGCCAATGTCAGCGCACGGAATTCGCGCCCGTCCAGCGCTGCACCGATCTCGCCAACCAGCCAGGGCCGGCCGAGTGCGGCACGCCCCACCATGACGAAATCGGCGCCGGATTGCTCAAGACAGGCCCGCGCATCCGCGACATCGTGAATGTCGCCATTGGCTACCAGCGGGAAATCACCGGCTGCACGCACCGCTGCGATCGCCCGCCAATCCGCCGTGCCCTTGTAGAACTGCTGGCGCGTGCGGCCATGGACCGTGATCATCCGCGCACCCGCATCGACCGCCCGCCGCGCAAGCTCCGGCGCATTGCGGGAGGCATCGTCCCAGCCGAGGCGCATCTTGACCGTCACCGGCACGGTCGTGGCAGCGACCGCCGCCTCGACCAGCGCGATCGCATGGTCGAGATCGCGCATGAGCGCTGAGCCGGCCCAGCCGCCCGTCACCTTCTTGGCCGGGCAGCCCATGTTGATGTCGACGATATCGGCGCCATTGGCCTCGGCCAGCCGCGCCGCCTCCCCCATCCAGTAGGGATCGCAACCGGCAAGCTGGACGACATGCGGCGACACGCCCTCGCCCTCGGCGCGGATGCGCGCCTCCTCGCTGCCGCGCACGAACTCGTCGGACGCGACCATCTCCGAAACCACGATACCCGCATGGCTGCGGGCCGCCAGGCGGCGCATGACGATGTCCGTCACGCCCGACATCGGCGCCAGGAAGGCACGGGACGCAACTGGGATACCTGCGATGTCCAAAATTTCAGCCTGCTTTTAAGGCACTTATCTATATGCATATTTATTGGACAATGCTGCATCAGCGCAAGCGCCCATAGGTTGATGCTGCAATGCAGCAGCGTCGCACCCCCTGCCCTCGCGCCGCAGAATTGGCTATGGCATGCGCCATGACCCGCTTGCAGCCAGGACCCAGCGCCGTGCTCCCTCAATCCGATGCGTCCCTGCCCGTTGCCGCCCTGCTCGTGGCGGCCGGCCGGGGGCTGCGCGCCGGCGAGGGCGAGCCGAAGCAATACC
The DNA here is from genome assembly GCF_037147855.1 of Allobosea sp. MMO-172. NCBI lineage: Bacteria > Pseudomonadati > Pseudomonadota > Alphaproteobacteria > Hyphomicrobiales > Alloboseaceae > Allobosea > Allobosea sp. MMO-172. The sequence goes on from NZ_JBBCUM010000012.1 coordinate 43,517, forward strand.
GGCTGGTTGAAGGCCGTCCCGTTCTTGCCCATGCGCTGATGCCGTTCCTGGCCGAGCCGGCGATCGAGCGCATCGCCGTCGTGATCGGCGCGGGCGACGAGGCGCGCTACGCCAATGCCACGGCCGGGATCGACGGTTCGCGGCTTGCGGCCCCGACGCTCGGCGGCGCGACGCGACAGGCCTCGGTGCGGCGCGGTCTGCTTGCGCTTGAGCGCGAAGGCTTCGACGGCATCGTGCTGGTTCATGATGCCGCCCGGCCCTTCGTCTCGCGTGCCCAGATCGGCGCCGCGATTCACCGGCTCGGCGCCGGCGCGATCGCCGCCATTCCCGCCCTGCCTGTGACCGACACGGTGAAACGTACCAGCGCCGACGGCCATGTCGCCGAGACGCCGCCGCGCGATCAGCTGGTCACCGTCCAGACACCGCAGGCCTTCCGCTTCAAGCCATTGCTGGAAGCTCATGAGGCCGCAGAAGCCGCCCTGCTGCACGGCTTCACCGACGACGCCGCCCTGATGGAATGGGCGGGCCATCCGGTCGCGACCTTCCAGGGCGACCCGGCCAATGTGAAGCTGACCCATGCCGCGGATTTCCTGCGGGCCGCAGCGCATCCGGGCAAGGCGCTCGTGACGCGGGTCGGCACCGGCTATGACGTCCACGCCTTCGGGCCGGGCGACCATGTCTGGCTCGGCGGCGTCCGCATCGGGCACGATCAGGGCGTCGTCGCCCATTCCGATGGCGATGTCGCACTCCATGCCCTGACCGACGCCTTGCTTGGTGCGCTCGCCGACGGCGATATCGGCACGCATTTCCCGCCGAGCGATCCGCAATGGCGCGGCGCGGCCTCAGCCCAGTTCCTCGCCTTCGCGGCGGCCCGCGTCCGCGAGCGCGGCGGGCGGATCGATTTCCTCGACCTCACAATCGTCTGCGAGGCGCCCAAGGTCGGCCCGCATCGCGAAGCCATCCGCGCCGAGATCGCGGCAATCGCCGGCATCTCGCTGGGCAAGGTCGCGATCAAGGCGACGACCTCCGAGCGGATGGGCTTCACCGGCCGCCGCGAGGGCCTCGTCGCATTCGGCACGGCAACGATCCGCCTGCCCGAGGAGGACTAGCCATGTTCGATCTCGAGATCCGGTCGCTCGCGGCTGAATTGCTGAGCATGAGCCTGGAGCGCGGCTTCACGGTCGCGACGGTCGAATCCTGCACCGGCGGCCTCGTCGGCGGCGCGCTGACCGCCATCGCCGGCTCGTCCTCGATGGTTCAGGGCGGCCTGATCACCTATTCCAACGAGGCGAAGGCCGCGCTCGCCGGCGTTCCGATGGCGCTGATCAAGCAGCATGGCGCCGTCAGCGAGCCGGTGGCGCGCGCGATGGCAGAGGGTGGCCGCTCGCGCCTCGACGCCAGTTTCGCGGTCTCGATCACCGGCGTTGCCGGCCCCGGCGGCGGCAGCGTCGAGAAGCCGGTCGGGCTGGTCCATTTCGCCTGCGCCGGCCCTTCCGGCACGCGCCATCGCGAACGCCGCTTCGGCGAGCAGTCGCGCGACGAGATCCGTCGCCTCAGCGTGCTGGAAGCGCTCGACCTGCTGCGCGAAGCGGTGCTGACCGGGCCCTGAGGCACCCCCTACCGGGATTTCCGCATGATCGCGCCGAGAACGTCGGCATAGTCGTCGCGCCAGGGCTTCACGCCTGCAGACTCGACAGGCCGCCAGTTCTCGCCCTCGGCGAAGCGCAGGTCGGCGGCACTGCGCGCGACGATCGCGACGCGTGGCGAGACCTTGCGCTCATGCGTCAGCTGCGGCGTCTGGCTGGGTTCCCTGACCCAGGTGAGCAGCCCGTGCTCATTGGCCGTAGCGGCGACCACGGGGCCGAGATCCATGTGCCGGTTGGAGATGTGGAACAGCAAGGCTCCGCCGGGGGCGAGGCGCGAGAGATATAGTCCTATCGCCTCCTTAGTCAGCAGGTGGACGGGGATGGCATCCGACGAGAAGGCGTCGATCACGATCAGGTCGAGTGATCCCGGAACCGCATCGCCCAGCGTCAAGCGGGCATCGCCGATCACGAAGGGGATGCGGGGCGCGCATTGGCTGATGAAGGAGAAGCGAGCGGGATCGGTCGCGATGCCGATCACATGCGGGTCGATCTCGTAGAAGCTCCAGCTCTCGCCCGGGCGGATCTGGCAGGCGAGCGAGCCGGTACCGACGCCGACGGCCGCGACCTTGCCGAGCACGTCGCCACGGGCCCGACGCACGGCATCGATCCCGTCCGCGATGCCGCCGCCGGTGAAGTAATAGGTCAATGGCTCGGGGCGCCCGGTAGCGGCGCTGCCGTCATCATTGCGGATGCGCTGCGTACCATGCACCGTCGTGCCATGGGCGAGATCGCGGAAGCGCCCGTCTGCCGTCTCCAGGACGCGATTGACACCAAAGAAGGAGCGGACGGAATCCGTGCGCCTCTGTTCGCTGAGGACGATGCCGATGATCGCGCTCACACCGGCGACCGCCAAGGCGAAGCGGATGCGGGGCGACATTTTGATCGCGGTGAAGCCCGGCCGGCACAGCAGTCCGGCGATGAGCAACAAGGAATACTCCGCAACCGAATTGAACATCACCGGCGCCAGCAGGCCGCAGAATAGCCCACCGAGAACGCCGCCGAAGGACATCCAGAGGTAGAATTCGGTCAGGTGCGCCGCGTCGGGCCTGCGTTTCACCAGTTCGCCATGGGCGACCATGGCTGTCGTGAAGAACAGGCCAAGATGCAGGGCGAGCGTCCCGATCCAGCCGATATTGAGCTTCGCGACGATTGCGACCAGCAGCAGTGCCGTGAGGACAAGCTGGAGATGCAGCATCCAGCGATGCGGCAGGATCGGCCGGCGCTGGAAGACGATGACGAAGGTCAGAAGGAACAGCGCCAGCGGTACGACCCAGAGCAGCGGCACTGCGGCGACATCGGTCGAGACATGCGCGGTGACTGCGACCAGCAGCCCCGAAGGTACGAAGGCGAGCGCCACCCAGCTGAAGCGCTGGGCAGCGGTGATCGGCGCGGCGGTCGCGATCGCGAGGCTGGCGGGCACATCCGCGCGGCTCACGCCGATGGCGAGCCCGGCGCAAGCCGTGATCCCGACGAGCAGCAGAGCGAAGCCCCAGGCCCAGGCCGTGGCCTGCACGGCGAGCGGCAATAGGGGCTCGACCACGAAAGGATAGGCGATCAGGGACAGGAAGCTGCCGACATTCGAGGCGGCGTAAAGGAAATACGGATCGGCGGCATGGCTATGCCCGCTCCGCGCAAACCAAGCCTGCAGCAGCGGCCCATTGGCGGCGACGGCGAAGAAGGGCAGACCGACCGAGGCCGTGAACAGGCCGATCAGCCAGAGCATTTCCCCCTCCTGCGGCGGCCGCTCGAACCCTGCTGCGATATGGATCGGCAGGTTGACCGCGAGGACCACGATCATCAGCGTCAGGTGGACGAGCGCGGCACGGCGCAAGGTCAGGCGGCTCACCAGCAGATGGGCATAGCCATAGCCCGCGAGCAGCACCGCCTGGAAGAACACCATGGCGACCGACCAGACGCCGGGCGAACCACCGAGCTTCGGCAGAACCATCTTGGCGAACATCGGCTGGATGCCGAAGAGCAGGAAAGCCGAGACGAAGATCGTCGCCAGATAGACGGGAAGCGTCGCTGCCAGGCGGCGCGTCTGAAGGCGGTCGGCGGTCTGCGCTGCGGATGCGTCCATGGCATGTCCTCGGCTGAGCGCCGAACCATGCCATGCAGGGCTTAAGACCCCGTCACCGCGGTGGATGTGCCGCGGCCATAGACCAGTTCGGCGCGCTTCTCGAAGGCTTCGGCAAACTTGCGGAAGGCCTTGTCGAACATCGCGCCCATCAGCAGACCGAGCATGCGGCTGGCGAACTCGTAGGAGATGAAGAAGCCGACCTCGCAGCCCGCTTCATGCGGCTTGAAGGTCCAGCGGTTCTCCAGGTAGCGGAACGGCCCGTCGACATATTCGACGAGGATCTTGAGATTGGCCGGATCGAGCGTCACGCGGCTGGTGAAGGTCTCGCGGATCGCCTTGTAGCCGACGCTCATGTCGGCCAGCAGCACCTCGCCGCCGCCCTCTCGCGGCGTGCGCCGGCGCACCGTCAATCCCTCGCAGAGCGGCAGGAACTGCGGATATTTCTCGACATCGGCGACGAGCGCGAACATCTGCTCGGGCGAGTGCTTCACCCGGCGGGTGCTGTTGAACATCGGCATCGGTAGCGTGCCCTCAGGCGCGGCGGTTGTGGCCGATACCGATCTGGGCATCGCGCGCGGCACGCAACTTGGCGAAATCCTCGCCGGCATGATGCGAGGAGCGTGTCAGCGGCGTCGAGGACACCATCAGGAAGCCCTTGGCATAGGCGATGGTCTCGAAGCTCTTGAACTCGTCGGGCGTGACGAAGCGGATCACCGCATGGTGCTTGCGCGAGGGCGCGAGATACTGGCCGATCGTCATGAAATCGACCTCGGCCGAGCGCAGGTCGTCCATCAACTGGAGCACCTCGTTCCGCTCCTCGCCGAGGCCGACCATGATGCCGGACTTGGTGAAGATGGTCGGGTCAAGCTCCTTCACCCGCTGCAGCAGGCGCAGCGAATGGAAATAGCGCGCGCCCGGCCGCACCTTGAGGTACTTGCCCGGCACGGTTTCGAGATTGTGGTTGAAGACATCGGGCTTGGCCGCGACGACCACTTCGAGCGCGCCCGGCTTGCGCAGGAAGTCCGGCGTCAGGATCTCGATCGTGGTGCCGGGCGAAGCCTTCCGGATTGCCTTGATCACATTGGCGAAATGCTCGGCGCCGCCATCCTTGAGGTCGTCGCGGTCGACCGAGGTGATCACGACATGCTCAAGCCCGAGCTTGGCGACGGCTTCCGCGACCTTGCGCGGCTCTTCCAGATCGAGCGGCTGGGGCACGCCGGTCTTCACGTTGCAGAAGGCGCAGGCCCGCGTGCAGGTGTCGCCCATGATCATGAAGGTGGCGTGCTTCTTTTCCCAGCACTCGCCGATATTGGGGCAGCCGGCCTCCTCGCAGACTGTGACCAGCTTCTCGGCCTTCACGATCGCGCGGGTCTCGGCCCATTTCGGCGAGCCCGGCGCCTTGACGCGAATCCAGTCCGGCTTGCGCAGGACCGGGTTCTCCGGCCGCTTCTGCTTCTCGGGATGGCGGACTTCCGTGGCTTGCGCCTTCGGATTGCCGGCGTTGGGCCGCGGATCGCGGTTCAGCAGGTCGAGAACAAGCGCCATAACAGGGTCCGGGCTTCAACAGCAGGAGCCGGCAAAGCCGGCTCCCTCTAGCTAATCCTCAAAGGGCTCAGCCGCAACTCCCGGCCCCGGCAACAGAGCTTTAGCTGCGGCGGCGGGCCGCGTTCCAGATCACGATGACGATGACGGCGCCGGCGACCGCCGCGGTCAGGGTTCGCCAGAAGCCGAAGACCGGAATCTCCAGGAGTTCCGCGACCTTGGCGCCGACGAAGGAGCCGGCGACACCCACGAGCATGTTGGTGAAGAGGCCGTGATCGGACGAGGTCAGGCGCTCGGCGATCCAGCCGGCGATGACGCCGATCAGCAGTGTCATGAAGAAGCCATAGCCCGGCTGGGCCATGGTGGCGGCAAAGCTTTCCATCGCGGATATCCCCCTAGCCATGCGCGGATGCGCGCGCCATCAACGGTTCCGGCCCGCGCCGGTTCCACTCGCGATGCTATCTCACGCGATGAAACGTGCCAGCAGGATGACGAGGATGGCGCCGAGCACCGCCATGCCGGCATCGTCGAGGAAGCCGTAGCCGGTGTTCAGGCGCCAGCCGGTCAGGCGCACGATGCCCTGCCCGATCAGCATGCCGAGCACGCCGACGACGGCATGGCGGATCACCCCGCCGCCCCCGACGATCAGGCTCGCGGCGAAGCCCGTGACGGTGCCGAAGGCCACGGTCGGCACGATGACGCTCCAGTCGAGCGGCAGCGTCCGGCGTGGCGGCAGGATCTCGATCTCCTCGTCGCGGACGATGCGATCGGGCTTGGGCGATTTACGGGTGCGTGGCGGCATCGGCGCAATATGGAATGCCGATGGGCCGGCGCCAAGACGATCCCGGCCCCATTCCGGCTATGGATCAGCGCGCCATCGCGCCCAGCGCGGATACCGAGGCCCCTGCCAGCGCCCCGCTGAAACCATGCCCGCCGCCGACGATCTGCGCCTTCGCCGGCAAGCCGCGCGCCTGCGCCTTCGCGACATAGTCCGTCGCCAGCTCCGGGCGGGTGTTGTCGTCGGCCTGGCCGGTGATCGCCACGATCGGGGTTCCTCCGGGAATGCCGGATACATAGTCGACCGGCGACTGGGCCGAGCCGGGCCGCCGGCCGCGGCTGGTATTCCAGGCGGGCACGTCGCAGGGACAGGACACCAGCACGAGGCCGTTGATCAGGCCGGGATTGTTGCCGGCCACCACGCCGATCGTGCCGGCACCGCCCGAATGCCCAAGGGCGACCACGCTGCGGGCATTGTAGCGCTGCCTCAGCTCGCTGATCGCCCCGGCGACGGCCCGGTTGTTGCCGGAATGGAACGTATCGCGCCGACCGTTGTCGGAGCCGTCGCTGCGATGGCCGGTGCGGTCGTAATAGCCGGGCCGCAGCAGGGCGACCGCCACCACGTTCTTGCGCCCGGCGGCGAACTGCCGGGCATAGGCATACATGTAATCGGCCGGCCCACCGGCCGAGACATCGCCATGGACGAAGACGGCGAGGACGGGGCGTCCTGTGCCGGGCGCCGAGCCGAAGGCCTCATAGGCCAGGCCGTTGGCGCATTTGTCACCTTCGCAGGCCAAGGCTCCGGCGCTGCCGAGCACGGCAGCCGCGAGACCGGCGAGAACTCTCACACCCCAGCGCTTCATGGCTGCCCCCCGCTGCCATCGCGCCCGCGGAGAGCCAGCTCCGCAGGCTCTCCGTCGTCGTCTTATGCCTCAGGCGTTCAGGACCTTGCCGTAGGCGTCGAGCACGCTCTCCTTCATCACCTCCGACAGGGTCGGATGCGGGAAGATCGTGTGCATCAACTCTTCCTCGGTCGTCTCCAGGTTCATGGCGACGACGAAGCCCTGGATCAGCTCGGTCACTTCCGGGCCGACGAGATGGGCCCCGAGCAGCTTGCCGGTCTTGGCGTCGAAGATCGTCTTGGCCATGCCGCTGTCCTCGCCGAGCGCCACGGCCTTGCCGTTGGCGACGAAGTTGAAGCGACCGACCTTGATCTCGTGGCCGGCAGCCTTGGCCTTCGCCTCGGTCAGGCCGACGCTGGCGATCTGCGGGTGGCAATAGGTGCAGCCCGGGATCATCAGCTTGTCCATCGGATGCGGATGCAGGCCCTTGATCGCCTCGACGCAGATCACCGCCTCATGCTCGGCCTTGTGAGCCAGCATCGGCGGGCCGGCGACGTCGCCGATCGCATAGACGCCCTTGACGTTCGTGCGGCAGACATCGTCGATGACGATACAGCCGCGATCGGTCTTCACGCCGAGCGCTTCGAGGCCGAGATTCTCGATATTGCCGACGACACCGACGGCCGAGATCATCCGGTCGGCGGTAATCGTCTGCTTGCCACCCTTCTCGTCCTCGATATGGGCGGTGACGGAGTCCGCACCCTTCTCGACCTTCGTCACCTTGGCGCTGGTGATGATCTTCATGCCCTGCTTCTCGAAGGCCTTGCGGGCGAAGGCGCCGATCTCGGCATCCTCGACCGGCACGACCTGCGGCATGACCTCGACCACGGTCACCTCGACGCCCATCGTCCGGTAGAACGAGGCGAATTCGATGCCGATGGCGCCGGAGCCCATGACGAGCAGCGATTTCGGCATCTTGGCCGGCACCATCGACTCGAAATAGGTCCAGATCAGCTTGCCGTCCGGCTCGATGCCGGGCAGCGCGCGCGGCCGGGCGCCGGTCGCGACGATGATGTGGTCGGCGGTATAGGTGCCCTCGCCCTTGGCGTTTTTGGGCGGCGGCGTCTGCGGCTGCATCGCCGGCTTCCTGGTCGGCGCGACCGTGATCGTGCCGGGCTTGGTCAGCTTGGCCTCGCCCCAGATCACGTCGACCTTGTTCTTCTTCATCAGGAACTGGACGCCGTTGTTCATCCGCGTGGCGATGCCGCGCGAGCGCTTCACGATGGCGTCCAGATCGGCCTTGAACGAGCCTTCCAGCGTCAGGCCATAATCCTTGGCGTGCTGGCCGTAATGCAGGATCTCGGCCGAGCGCAGCAGCGCCTTGGTCGGGATGCAGCCCCAGTTCGAGCAGATGCCGGCGAGATGCTCGCGCTCGACCACCGCGGTCCTGAAGCCGAGCTGGGCCGCCCGGATGGCAGCGATATAGCCACCGGGGCCGGAGCCGATGACGATGATGTCGTAGTCAGCCATGGTTTCTCTCCCGCCGCCTCAGACCAGCATCGCCATGGGCTTTTCGATATAGCCCTTGAACGCCTGCAGGAGCTCGGCGCCGAGCGCGCCGTCGACGGCGCGGTGGTCGGTCGAGAGCGTCACCGACATCACCGTCGCCACGGCCGGCTGGCCGCCCTTGACGATGACGCGCTGCTCGCCGGCGCCGACCGCCAGGATCGTCGCATGCGGCGGGTTCACCACCGCCGCGAAGTCCTTGACCCCGAACATGCCGAGATTGGAGACCGCCGTCGTGCCGCCCTGATACTCTTCGGGCTTCAGCTTGCGGGCCTTGGCGCGTGCTGCCATGTCCTTCATCTCGTTGGAGATCTGCGACAGCGTCTTGTGGCAGGCATCGCGGATGATCGGCGTGATCAGGCCGCCGGGGATCGAGACGGCGACGCCGACATCGGCATGCTTGTGCTTGAGCATGGCGCCTTCGGTCCAGGAGACATTGGCGTCCGGCACGGCCTTGAGTGCGAGCGCCAGCGCCTTGATCACCATGTCGTTGACCGAGAGCTTGTAGGCCGGCTTGCCGTCCTTTTCGAGGGCGGCCGCATTGAGCTCGGCGCGCAGCTTCAGCAGGGCATCGAGCTCGCAATCCAGCGTGACGTAGAAATGCGGGATCGTCTGCTTGGCCTCGGTCAGGCGGCGTGCAATCGTCTTGCGCATGCCGTCATGCGGAATCTCCTCATAGGAGCCCGGCTCGAACAGCTTCTTGACCTGCTCGTCGGAGGGGCCGGTCGCAAGCGGAGCGGCGGCAGGCTTCGGCGCGGAGGGCGCGGCGGCGGCAGCCGCCGCGGGCGCAACCTTGGCGCCGCCGCCCTTCTTGGCGGCCTCGACATCCTTCTCGACGATGCGGCCATGCGGGCCTGAGCCCTTGATCGCATTGAGGTCGAGCCCGGCGTCCTTGGCGATGCGGCGGGCGAGCGGCGAGGCGAAGGCACGACTGCCACCAGCGGAAGCCGGAGCCGCCGCGGGAGCGACCGCAGCCGGTGCGGGCGCCGCGGCAGCAGCCGGAGCCTCGGCCTTGGCAGGCGCGGCGCCAGCGACAGCCGGGGCGGAGACGCTCTTGGCGTCCTCGCCCTCGCCGGCGATCACGCCGATGATCTCGTTGACCGCGACATCGGCCGTGCCTTCCGGCACCACGATCTTGGCAAGCACGCCTTCGTCGACCGCCTCGACCTCCATCGTGGCCTTGTCGGTCTCGATCTCGGCGATGATGTCGCCGGACTTGATCGTGTCGCCTTCCTTCTTCAGCCACTTGGCGAGATTGCCCTTCTCCATCGTCGGAGAGAGCGCGGGCATCAGGATGTTCGTCGGCATCGGTCAGCCCCCTCTCAGCGATAGCAGACGGCCTTGGCCGCCGCGACGACCTCGCCGATATTCGGAAGCGCGAGCTTCTCGAGGTTCGCCGCATAGGGCATCGGCACGTCCTTGCCGGTGACGCGAGCGACGGGGGCGTCGAGATAGTCGAAGGCCGCCTCCATGATCTTCATGCCGATCTCGGCGGTGACGCCGGACTGCGGGAAGCCCTCCTCGACCGCGACGCAGCGATTGGTCTTCTGCACCGAGGCGATGACCGTCTCGATATCCATCGGGCGGATGGTCCTGAGGTCGATGACCTCGGCCTCGATGCCGTCCTTGGCCAGCGCCTCGGCGGCGCCGAGCGCATAGGTCATGCCGATGCCGAAGGAGACGATCGTCACGTCCTTGCCGGGACGCACCACCTTCGCCTTGCCGATCGGGACGAGGAAGTCGTCGCCCTTCGGCACGTCGAAGGACTTGCCGTACATGATCTCGTTTTCGAGGAAGATCACCGGGTTCGGATCGCGGATCGCACTCTTCAGCAGGCCCTTCGCGTCGGAGGCGCTGTAGGGCATCACCACCTTGAGGCCCGGCACGTTCGAGTACCATGCTGCATAATCATGGCTGTGCTGGGCGCCGACGCGGGCGGCCGCGCCGTTGGGGCCGCGGAACACGATCGGCGCGCCCATCTGGCCGCCGGACATGTAGAGCGTCTTGGCGGCGGAATTGATGAGGTGGTCGATCGCCTGCATGGCGAAGTTGAAGGTCATGAATTCGACGATCGGCTTCAGGCCCGACAGGGCCGCGCCGACGCCAATGCCGGCGAAGCCGTGCTCGGTGATCGGCGTGTCGATCACGCGCTTCGGCCCGAATTCCTGCAGCAGCCCTTGAGTGACCTTGTAGGCGCCCTGGTACTCCGCGACCTCCTCGCCCATGACGAAGACGTCCTTGTCGCGGCGCATCTCCTCGGCCATCGCGTCGCGCAGCGCTTCGCGGACCGTAGTGCTGACCAGCTCGGCGCCGGCCGGGAATTCCGACGAGGAATCATAGGCCTTGGCCTGGGCGGGGACGCTGACGGCCGGGGCGGCTGCCGGGGCTTCCTCGGCCTTCGCGGAAGCAGGCGCAGGCTCGGCCTTGGCTTCCGGAGCCGCCGCCTTGCCGCCGCCGCTGGCCGCAGCCGAGACATCCTCGCCCTCGGCCGCGATCACGCCGATCGGGGTGTTCACCGCGACGTTCTCGGTGCCGTCGGCGACGAGGATCTTGGCGAGAACGCCCTCATCGACCGCCTCGACCTCCATGGTCGCCTTGTCGGTCTCGATCTCGGCGATGATGTCGCCGGCCTTGACCTGATCGCCCTCTTTCTTCAGCCACTTGGCCAGTTTTCCTTCCTCCATGGTGGGAGAAAGCGCAGGCATGAGAATGTCGATCGGCATGAACGCACCCGGATTCTAAGACGCGGGGAAAAGGATGAAGGCCGGCAGGCGTGGAGCGATCAGCTCCGCGGGGCTTCCAGCAGGATGTCGGTGAAGAGCTCCGACGGATCCGGCTCGGGATCGTGGGTCGCGAACTCGGCGGCATCGTTGACGATCTCGCGCACCTTGGCGTCGATCGCCTTGAGCTCGTCCTCGCCGATCTTGAAGTCGCGGATCAGGCGGGCGCGGACCTGCTCGATCGGATCGTGCTCCTCGCGCATGCGCTGGACCTCGTCCTTGGAGCGGTACTTCGCCGGGTCGGACATCGAATGCCCGCGATAGCGATAGGTCTGCATCTCCAGGATATACGGGCCCTTGCCGGAGCGGGCATGCTCGATGGCGCGCAGGCCGGCCTCGCGCACGGCGCGGACATCCATGCCGTCGACCTGCTCGCCCGGAATGCCGAAGGAGACGCCGCGGCGGGAGAAATCGGTCTGCGCCGAGGCGCGATTGACCGAGGTGCCCATGGCGTAGCGGTTGTTCTCGATCACATACACGACCGGCAGCTTCCAGAGCTCGGCCATGTTGAAGCTCTCGTAGACCTGGCCCTGATTGGCCGCGCCGTCGCCGAAATAGGTCATCGAGACCGTGTTGTCGCCGCGATACCAGTCGGCGAAGGCGAGGCCGGTGCCGAGCGAGACCTGCCCGCCGACGATGCCGTGGCCGCCATAGAAATTCTTCTCGCGGCTGAACATGTGCATCGAGCCGCCCTTGCCGCGCGAATAGCCGCCGCGCCGGCCGGTCAGCTCCGCCATCACGCCGCGCGATTCCATGCCGCAGGCCAGCATATGGCCGTGGTCGCGATAGCCGGTGATGACCTGATCGCCATCCTTCGAGGCCATCTGCATGCCGATGACGACGGCTTCCTGGCCGATATAAAGGTGGCAGAAGCCGCCGATCAGGCCCATGCCGTACATCTGGCCGGCCTTCTCCTCGAAACGCCGGATCAGCAGCATCTCGCGATAGGCGTGGAGGTCTTCGTCCTTGGTGAAGGTCGGGGCGTTGCTGAGGGCCCCCGCAGCCTTGGCGGCGCCGTCCTTGCCGGCTCTGGCCTTCGCCGGCTTCGCGGCGGCTTTGGGTTGAGCGGGAGCTTTCGACTTACGCGCAGCAACAGCCATAGGCGGTCCTCCAAGGTCATTTGCCCAAGTTGTAGAGGATCAAAAAAACCTTGGCGAGCACGCTATCTCGCAATGCAGCATCGCTCAACTCTTTGAAAAGAAAGAGTCTTGTTGAATTAACCTGATTCAGGTTGATCGATACGTCCGGAACTAAGAATGGCGGCTTCCGGAACGTCCGGGCCGAAAGGTGGAACGCTTACTTTGCCGAAGATCCGCGCGAGCTTGCTGAGCCGAATGGTCGCCCGGAGCCGCTCAGCGGCCCATGATGACGACGTCGTTCTTGTGCGCCCGGCCGAGGATCGCGCGGGCGTTCTCTTCAAGAAGGTCGCGATCGACGGCCTCGCTGCGCACCAGCGCGAGCTTCTGCTCCCAGGACTTGCGTTCGGTCGTCAGCGCGGCGAGCTCGCTCTCCATGTCGCGCAGCGACTCCCGGATCGCGCCGCGTGCCTCGAGGCCACGCGCGCCGTGCTGCGCATGGAACATGAAATAGGCCACCGCCGCTCCCGACACGAGGTAGAGAGCCAATGTCACGAAAATGGACCGGAGGCCGCGGCGGATAACCATGGCGCAAAAGCTAGGGCGGTTTGGTTTCCGCCGGGTTAACGAAGCTTAAGAAGATCGGCCGGTTTCCAGCCTTCAGCGATCGAAGGCAATGCCGAGATAGGTCCGGTCATCGGTCCAGCTGTCGGCGCCCGAGCCCTTCACGCTGGCATAGGGGCCGATCTTGTCGGGGTCGATCCGCTCGACTTCGGCGAAACTGGCTTCCCAGGCCGCGACCCCGAAGGCGCCCGGCTCGGCGAAATAACCATCGCTGAACAGTTCGAGGCGCGCGACCTCGGCTGCAGGATAGTCAGCAGCAAAGACGTGCCGCTCGGCAATGGCGAAGCCGTCGAGCACGCCATAGCCGAGATCGCTCGTGGGATGGTTGGAGAAGGCGCGCTGGCCGCTGATGCCGCTATCGACGAGCCGTTCGATCTCGGCGCGATCAATCCGCGGCATCTCCTCCTCGCAGAGCCGCAGCACATGCGCCCGGATCGTGGCGCAGGCCTCCGCCCCCAGCCCGGCCGGCGGCTCGCGCAGGCCGTTCCAGACGGCGTCGTCGGAGATCGCGCGTTGAGGCAGCGGATCGGCGCGCACCCTGCCGAGATGCGCCCAGCATTCGCGCCGGATCAGCGCCGTCACGCGATCGAGCGGCTTCTCCTCGACATGACGGATCGTGCCCAGCGCTTTCCCGCTGAGCCGAATGCCGGAATCGCCGATCGAGACCAGTTGCAGCGCCGGGCCGTCATGATAGCCCAGCGCCAGCGTGCAGCCGATCCGGGCAGCGGGATCGGCCGAGGCCTTGTCCAGCAGGCCGTGCGCCGCGTAGCCCCCGCGCAGCGCCTCGCCCAAGGCCTGAACCAGCCTGTGCACGCGCTCCGGTCCGCCACTGACGCTGAGATCCTCGTCGAGCAGGAAACGCGAGACCGCCGCTGCCACAAGGCCGGAGGCGAAGCGCCCTGCCCGCATGGCGCCGAAGCGGCGGCCGCTGCGGTCGGTCACCCCGTCGATCACGGCATAGCCGCGGCCGGGCAGGATGACGACGCTGTCCTCGTTCTCCTCGGGATTGGCGAAGCGCTTGCCGAGGCTGAAGCATTCGATCTGCATGGTCGTCGTCGTATCCGGCGGTCAGCGTCGTCCGTCGCCTGTATCAGTTGCCGGTCACCTGCCGCCACTTCTCGATCAGCGCCTTGGTGCCACCGAGTTCCTCGACGGACTTGAGCTTGACCAGCGTCAGTTCGGAAAGCGGCTTCACGTCGCCCGGCGCGGCGACGTCCTTGCGCACGGAGCGGCGGCCGGCTTCCTTGACCAGTGCCTCCTGCGTCTTCTTCGACAGGGCCCAGTCGATGAAGCGCTTTGCGGGCTCCGGATTGGGCGCGCCCTTGAGCATCGCGACGCCATCTGGCGAGGTCGTGGTGCCGTCCTCGATATAGGCGATCTTCACCGGCGCTCCACCGGCGACATATTCGAGCGCGTTGTCCTCGAGCGTCAGGCCGAGCGGCGCCTCGCCATCGGCGACGAAGCGGGGCACGGCGCCGGAGCTGTCCGAGAAGACGAAGTTCTTGGCGAGCTTGCCGTAATTCTCCCAGCCCTTGTCGCCGCCCGAGGTAAGCACCGTCGTCATCTGCTGGAAGGCCGAGCCGGAATTGTCGACGCGGGCCGAGGCGACCTTGCCCTTCCATTTCGGGTCGGAGAGCGCGGCCCAGGTCTTCGGGATATCGCCGTCCTTGACCATGCGGTTATTGACCATCAGCACGTAGATGACGGTCGTGTAGGGCGTCCAAGCCGGGCTGCTGACGAAGCGCTCGTCGATGGCGCCCTGGTCTTTCGGCGCATAGGGGGAGAGCAGATCGGCATTCTCGCCCAGAAGCGAGCCGGTGACGCTCCAGATCACGTCGGCCTTCGGCGCGGCGGCCTCGGCGCGGGCGCGCCGGAAGACATCGCCGGAACCGAGCTGCACCACCTCGGCCTTGATGCCCGTCTCCGCCTCGAAAAGTGGGATCATCTTCTGCACGATCGAGGACTTATGGGCGGTGTAGAGCACGACCTTGTTGTCGGCGGCGTGGGCCGCTCCCGCAACGCCCAGAAGCCCCGCCGCCAGCAGGACGCCCCCAACCCAATTGCTGTTCGACGTCATGATCCGCTCCCCAATCTCTTCAAAAGCGCCGATCTGTGCCGGCGATGATCAGCCATCTTGCCGTCCAATCGTGGCCGTGCGCAACTAGGCGCAAGCGGAGATTCTTTGCCGGCATGGCATATTTGACTGTCGATGGCGCGATCAAGCGCTACGGGGCCACGACGGCGCTGAATGGCGTCTCCTTCACCGTCGCGCAGGGGGAGTTCTTCACGCTGCTCGGCCCGTCCGGCTGCGGCAAGACGACCTTGTTGCGCTCGATTGCGGGCTTCTCGCAATTGTCGGAGGGCAAGGTCACGCTCGACGGGGCAGATCTGCTCGCGGTGCCGCCGCACAAGCGCGATATCGGCATGGTCTTCCAGGACTATGCGATCTTCCCGCACCTGACGGTCGCCGAGAACGTTGCCTTCGGCCTCAAGGCGCGCAAGGTCGCCGCCTCTGTGATCCGGGACCGCGTCGCCGAGGCGCTAGCGACCGTCCGCCTCTCGGCTCTCGCCGAGCGCCTGCCGGCAGCGCTTTCCGGCGGGCAGCAGCAGCGCATCGGCATCGCCCGAGCCATGGTGGTGAAACCGCGCCTGCTCCTGATGGACGAGCCGCTCTCCAATCTCGACGCCAAGCTCCGGCTCGACCTGCGCGACGAGATCCGCGACATCCAGCGGACGATCGGCATCGCGGCGATCTATGTCACTCACGATCAGGAGGAGGCGCTCGCCATTTCCGATCGGATCTGCGTGATGGATGGCGGTTCGATCGAGCAGATCGGCACGCCGCAGCAGATTTATGGCCGGCCGGCGACGCGCTTCGTCGCCTCCTTCGTCGGGACCATGAACCTGCTCCAGCCCTCCGCCTTCGGCCTGCCCGAGGTGCCGGGCGTGGCGCAATGGGCCTTGCGGCCGGAGCGCCTGCGCCTTGCCGATACCGGAGCGACCGAGCACGGAGGTACCGCTATCACCGGCGTGGTCGAGCATTTCACCTATCTCGGCCGCGAGGCGCATCTCACCGTCCGGGCCCAGGGAAATCGCCTCGTCGCGCAGATCGCCGCCCCTCCTCCTGACCTCGTCATAGAGGCCGGCCGCGAGATCCGCCTGAGCTTCGACCGGGCCGACCTGCACGCCTTCGATGCGGCCGGACAGCGTGTTCCGACGGAGCTTGCGGCGTGAGCGCGGTCGCCGCCCCGGCAAGGCGCAACGGCTGGCGCCCGGATTTCTGGACGCTCGTCGCGGTGGCGGCCTGGGCGATCCTGATCGTGCTGCTGCTGATCCCGCTCGGCCTCGTCCTGGTCTCCAGCTTTCGCGACGAGAGCGGTCAGCTGACGCTTGCCAACTGGCAGAGGCTGTTCACCAGCACGCGCTATCTCAACGCGCTGATCAACACGCTGATCGTCGGCTTCGGCGGGCTGGCGGGTGCGCTCCTGCTCGGCTCGGTCATGGCGTTCTGCATGGCCCGCCTGCGCATCGCGGGCGGCCGCTTCGTCTCGATGATGGCGATCCTGGCGCTGGTCTCGCCGCCCTTCATCGGCGCCTATTCCTGGATCGTGCTGTTCGGCTCGGGCGGCATCATCCGGCAGACGCTGATGGGCTGGGGCATCTTCATGCCGCCGATCTACGGCGTCTGGGGCATCCTCATCGTCTTCGCCTTCAAGTTCTACCCTTACGTCTACCTGCTGACCTCGGGCGCGCTCGCCAATATCAATCGCTCGCTGGAAGAGGCGGCGGAGAATCTTGGCCTGACGCCGTTCCAGCGCGTGCTGAAGATCTCGTTCCCGCTGGTCCTGCCGGCGCTCTCGGCCGGCGGCCTGCTCGCGCTGATCCATGCGATCGCAGATTTCGGCACGCCGCGCCTTCTGGGACGCGGCTTCAACGTGCTCGCGACCGAGGCCTACACCGCCTATTCCGCCGAGATCGGCTCCAATCTCGGCATGGCGACCACGCTGAGCCTCGTGCTGATCCTGATGTCGATGATCTTCGTCTTCATCCAGCGCTACATGTCGCGGCGCAACGTCTATCACAGCAACCTGATCAACCGGCCGGAGAAGATTCAGCTAAGGGGCTTCGCCAATGTCGCGGCCCATGCGGCGGTCTATTTCATCGCGTTGGGCGGCGCGATGCCGGCGATCATCGCGGCGATCTACTCGATCCGGAAGACGAACGGGCCGGTCTTCCAGCCCGGGTTCGGACTGGAAAGCTACAGCCGCATCATCGCCACGCTCGGCGACGTCGTGCGCAACTCGCTCGTCTTCTCCGGCGTCTCCGTGCTGCTGATCGTGGTGATCGGCACGCTGATCGGCTGCCTCGTGGCCCGGCGCAACACCGCGCAGAGTTCGCTGCTCGATGCGACCCTGATGGTGCCCTATGTGATGCCGGGCATCGTGGTCGGCGTCGCCTTCATCGCGGCCTTCAACACCCCGCCCCTGGCGATGACCGGCACCGCCGCGATCATCATTCTCTCCGTCTTCATCCGCCGCCTGCCCTATGCCGTGCGCTCCTCGGCGGCGGCGCTGCGGCAGGTCGGCCCGAGCATGGAGGAAGCGGCGATCTCGCTCGGCTACAGCCCTGTACAGGCTTTCCTGAAGGTCACGATCCCGCTGATCCTGCCCGGAATCGTCGCCGGCGCGATGCTGTCCTTCGTGACCGCGGTCAACGAGCTTTCCTCGTCGCTGGTGCTCTATGTCGGCGGAACGATCACGATGCCGGTCAAGATCTACATCGCGATCAATGACGGCGACTACGGTACGGCCGCCTCGCTCTCGACGATCCTGCTCGTGCTCAGCGGCACCGCGATCTATCTCGCCTTCCGCCTGCTGGGACGCGACGAGCGCGCCCTGCTCTAGGCGCGGCAGACGCTGCCGGCCTCAGCGGGATGATGGCCGCCCGAGATTCGGCGAGAACGCCGATCAGGCTGCCGGCCGGAACGCCGGGCTAGAAAGCCGTCTCTAACGTTTTGATCTTGTTGGTGAGCGGGGTGGGGATCGAACCCACGACCACATGATTAAAAGTCACGTGCTCTACCACTGAGCTACCCGCCCTCACCGGGCCGCTGACATACGGAGCCGAACGGCGCCGGTCAACTCGTTACATGTCGTTTGGCGGCGATCGTCCTGCTTCCTCACATCTTTCAGCCGAGCCGACGGGTCACGCCGCCGCCCTTGTTGTAGCCTCGCCCATGCCGGGCGGAAGGCGCGGGCATGAGATATGCGCCGCCGCCAGCGCCAAGCGTAGGCCAGCCCGGATCGGCATAGGCGTTCAGCTCCCAGCAACGCAGGCGCTGGCGTTCCGCATCCGTCGTGGCGTCCGAGCAGGCCGAAACCTGCGAACGCTGCCAGAACGCGGATGCCGGCCCGCTCGCCGCGGCCAGCATTGCCGCCGTCAGGCAGGCCGGTATCAGAAAACCTCGCATTGCCTGCCCTTTTCGGCGCCTTGCATCGAGTTGGAGAGCAGTCATCATGCCGGTCTCGCCTTGCCGAAGGCTTAAGTTGCGCAGGAGAAATCTAAGGCGGGAGGCGTTGTGAAAGCGCCGCCGGCTCCCGATATGCGTGAAACGGGCCTGTGCTGAAGGGAACCTGCCGCGCCTGGGCTGCGTTCGGTTCGGCGCCCGGGCCGCTCGATCGTGGCAAGCCGGCGCCACAGCGCACCGACGTCTCGCTTCGTTGTCAGGAGATCAGCACCGTGAAGCTGCCCATCGTGATCCATACCGAGGAAGACTACGACCGCGCGCAGCAGCGGGTGGAAGAACTGAATGCGATGCCTGATGGTGCCGACAAGGAGCGCGAGCTCCATGCCCTTGCCGAGGCCATGCTCGCTTTCGAACTGCGCCGCGACGACGCCGACGACTGACGGGCAGTCTTCGTCCGATCTCAGGAATCGTTGGTGGCGTTGAGTTCGTCGGGGCGCAGCCCTTCGTCAGGCTCCGCGGCATGCTCCGGGCTTGCGGCCCAGGCTACCAGGATTTCCGCGATGATGTCGGCGCGCGAGTGTCCCTGCCGATGAAGCTCGATATGCCGGTCGAGCGCGGCGAGCGTGCGTTCATCCAGAGATAGCGCGATCGGGGTTGTCGGCATCGGCTCACCTCTCGGCCCGGGGCCTGGAACAGTGTCGCATCCGCGACGTTCCTCAGAATGCGGCATTCGATCACAGGTTCGGACGCCAAGCAAATGCGCCGCTCATTCAGGTCGTTGCGCAAGCCTGTCAGGTTGTTTGATAGTCATGACCTCGCCCAAGGCGCATCTCTTCAAATCGCGAAAATCATTCATCGTCGATCCGAACCAAATTGCCTCTCGTTTGTTGTCGATATAACCCGCTTCACCGCGGAAACACTCTGGAGGACGACATGATCAAGAATCATCGTTTCATGCTCTCGACCGTCGGCGTCGCGATGCTTGCCACCGCGGCGATGGCCCAGACCAGCGCGCCGACGCCGCCCTCTTCGGCTCCGGCGGCCCCTGCGGCGACGCAGTCGAGCGTCAGCGCGCCGGCTGAAACCAATCTCGCCGGCCAGGGCAAGTGGCGCACCAGCAAGCTGATCGGCGTCGATGTCTACGGCCCGGACGACAAGAAGGTCGGCGACGTCACCGAGGTGATCGTCGACAAGGCCGGCAAGGTCGAGATGGTGACGATCGGCGTCGGCGGCTTCCTCGGCATCGGCTCGAAGGATGTCGCGATCCCCTTCGACCAGGTGACCTGGAGCGATCAGCCGATCGCCCCGCCGGCTCCTGCCCCGGCGCCGGCCTCGTCCGGTAGCGCTGGTGGTGCCGGTAGCGCGGGTGGCGGCATGGCCTCTCCGCCGGCTGCTGCGGCGGCTCCCAAGGCCCCGGCCATGTATCCGGATCACGGCAAGATCACGCTGACCAAGGATCAGCTGAAGTCCGCGCCGAGCGTGACCTATTCCGGCACCTGACCCGACATATGAATGAAAAGGCCCGCCTCGTGAAAACGGGGCGGGCCTTTTCATGAGCCGGCTTAGCCGGCAACAAGGTCCTGCAGCAGCGGTGGTATCGCCTCAGGGAGATCGTCCGCGATCAGGCCGAGGCCTAGCCTCTCGCCGGCGAGGCCATGCAGCCAGACGGCCGCGCAGCTCGCCTCGAACGCCGGCATGCCTTGCGCCAGGAGGCCGGCGATCAGCCCGCCCAGAACGTCGCCTGAACCTGCCGTCGCCAGAGCCGCAGAGCCTGTGACATTGATCGCGGCCTGCCCATCCGGCGCCGCGATGACCGTGTCGGCGCCCTTGTAGACGATGACGGCGCCGCAAGCCGCGGCCGCCTTCCGCGCGCGTTCCAGTTTCGAAGGCTCTCCGGTGACGAGGGCGTCCTTGCCGAACAGACGCTGGAACTCGCCCTCATGTGGCGTCAGCACTGTCTCGCGGGCGTCTTTGCGGCCCCGGAGATTGCGCGCGCCGCCATCGGAGAGGCCGGCGAGCAAGGTCAATGCGTCGGCGTCGAAGACAGCCGGACGGTCCCAATCGATCGAAGCCCGGATCAGATCCTCCGCGCGCCGGCCGAGACCGAGCGCGGGGCCGGCCAGAACCGCCGCGATCCGGCGGTCGTCGAGAAACGCCTCCAATGCGAGGCGATCCGCGACGGCGCGCTGCATCAGGGCATCGGGGCCTCGCGCGGCGTGGGCGGCCAAGGCTTCCGGCTCGCAGAGGATCGTCGCAAGCCCGGCGCCCACCCGAAGCGCCGCACGCGCACCGAGCCGCGGCGCGCCGACACCCGCCACACCGCCAGCGAGGGCAGCGACCGCGCCACGCCGGAACTTGTGGGTATCGGCGCCATGGCGCGGCAAGGCCTGCCGCCACAACGCGAGATCGTTGCGGAAAGCCGCAGGCCCGATCGCGGCGAGGGCCGCATCGGCGGGAATGCCGATGTCGGCGAGCCTCAGCCGGCCGCAAAGCGCCCTGCCCGGCTGGAGCAGATGCCCCGGTTTCAGCCGGAAGAAGGTGACGGTCTCATCCGCCCTGACCGCGACACCTTCGGCAAGGCCGGTATCGCCTGACACGCCGCTGGGGATATCGACCGCGATGACGGGGCAAGCGGCCTCGTTGATGAGCTTCGTCGCCTCGGCGAAGGCGCCGGCGAGCGGGCGCTTCAGGCCGGCGCCAAACATCGCATCGACGAGGACGTCGCCCAGCCCGTCACGAAGCGTATTCATCGGCTCGATCGGACCCGCCCAGCGCCCCAGCGCAATGGCTGCATCGCCGGCGAAGCCATCCGCGCCGCCCGGCAGCACCACGCGAACCGTCAGGCCCTGCTCGCGCAGGAGGCGCGCCGCGACGAAGCCGTCGCCGCCATTGTTTCCGGGCCCGCACACGAGCGTCACGACGCGACCGGCTCCGGCCCGGTCGAGCACGGCGTCGGCTACCACGCGGCCCGCGCGCTCCATCAATGCGATGCCCGGCGTGCCCTGCGCAATCGCGATGCGATCGGCCGTCGCCATCTGCTGCGTGGTCAGCAGGGCTAGCTCCGCCTTGCCCCTGATATTGTCGCCGGTATCGTCCATGCCGCATCTTCCGGTGGGGCTGGCCATCCCGCAAGTTGCGGCGGAATGCCGCTTATGATCAACGGATATGCAGATGCTCATTTTTTGTGCTGTTTATTGCCTTTCCACGAGGCGCGTTCGCGTGCGGTGCCGCATGGCGGGGCGTCGGCGCCAATGCTATGAGCAGAAGCAAGGTTGCATTCGTTCGACAGCGTGGGGGCCATCCCCGCCCCTGAGGACGCTGCCAGCCACGTTCCGGCCCAAGCCGGAGCCCGAGATGCAAAGGAGGCCGGTCGGCGCATGAAGAAGATCGAAGCGATCATCAAGCCCTTCAAGCTGGACGAGGTGAAGGAGGCGCTCCAGGAGGTTGGGCTGCAGGGCATCACGGTGCTGGAAGCCAAGGGCTTCGGCCGCCAGAAGGGCCATACCGAGCTTTATCGCGGCGCCGAATATGTCGTCGACTTCCTGCCGAAGGTGAAGATCGAGATCGTGCTCGCCGACGAGATGCTGGACCGCGCCATCGAGGCCATCATGAAGGCCGCCCAGACCGGCCGGATCGGAGATGGCAAGATTTTTGTATCGACCATCGAGGGGGTGATCCGCATCCGTACCGGCGAGACCGGCGCGGACGCGATCTGAGGACTTCCCCCCGATCATTGGATAACGAGCCGCTGGCCGGATTGGAGCCGGTCGCGGCAGCGTGAAATTGAATAACTGCTGGCAAGAGGAATGCTGAAATGAAAAGCGCCAAGGATGTCCTGAAGGCGATCAAGGACAACGACGTCAAGTATGTCGACTTCCGCTTCACCGACCCGCGCGGCAAGTGGCAGCACGTGACTTTCGACGTCGGCATGATCGACGAGGACATCTTCGCCGAGGGCACGATGTTCGACGGCTCCTCGATCGCCGGCTGGAAGGCCATCAACGAGTCCGACATGCTGCTGATGCCGGATCCGACGACCGCCACGATGGACCCGTTCTTCTCGGCTCCGACCATGGTCATCAACTGCGACGTGCTCGAGCCCGGCACCGGCGAGCCCTATGGCCGCGACCCGCGTGGCATCGCCAAGAAGGCCGAGGCCTATCTGAAGTCGACCGGCATCGGCGACACCGTCTATGTCGGACCCGAGGCCGAGTTCTTCGTCTTCGACGACGTCAAGATCGCCGCCGACCCGTACCACACCGCCTTCAAGCTCGATAACGTCGAGCTGCCGACCAACGGCTATTCCGACTACGAGGGCGGCAATCTCGGCCACCGCATCGCCACCAAGGGCGGCTACTTCCCCGTTCCGCCGCAGGATTCGGCGCAGGACATGCGCGGCGAGATGCTGGCCGCGATGCAGTCCATGGGCGTGGTTGTCGAGAAGCACCACCACGAGGTCGCCTCGGCCCAGCACGAGCTCGGCATGAAGTTCGACACGCTCGTGCACACCGCCGACCTGATGCAGATCTACAAGTACGCGATCCACAACGTGGCCCAGAGCTACGGCAAGACCGCGACCTTCATGCCGAAGCCGATCTATGGCGATAACGGCTCGGGCATGCATGTCCATCAGTCGATCTGGAAGAACGGCAAGCCGGTCTTCGCGGGCAACAAGTATGCCGACCTGTCGCAGGAGTGCCTCTGGTACATCGGCGGCATCATCAAGCACGCCAAGTCGCTGAACGCCTTCACCAACCCGTCGACCAACTCCTACAAGCGCCTCGTCCCGGGCTATGAGGCCCCGGTGCTGCTCGCCTATTCGGCGCGCAACCGCTCGGCTTCCTGCCGTATTCCGTGGACGACCTCGCCGAAGGCCAAGCGCGTCGAGGTCCGCTTCCCCGATCCGATGGCGAACCCCTATCTCGCCTTCGCGGCCATGCTGATGGCCGGCCTCGACGGCATCGTGAACAAGATCGATCCGGGCCCGGCCATGGACAAGGATCTCTACGACCTGCCGCCGCGCGAGCTGAAGAAGATCCCGACGGTCTGCGGCTCACTGCGCGAGGCGCTGGAAGCGCTCAAGAAGGACAACGCCTATCTCAAGGCCGGCGGCGTCTTCAACGACGACTTCATCGACAGCTATATCGAGCTCAAGATGCAGGACGTGGCACGCTTCGAGATGACGCCGCACCCGGTCGAGTTTGCGATGTACTACTCGTACTGAGCAGGGTTCCGCCCGGACAGGATTTCCTCCTGACTGCGGCGCCTATCAGTCCAATTTCCAGCCGGGGCGGAAACGCCCCGGTTTTTTGTTGGGCTGCGCCCTACATCCAATCCCTGCCAAGGTATGCTCACGCAAGCTTAGGAAAGCTGTGCGATAGACGGCGCCTCGTCCTCCGCACGGCCCGCAGGCTTATGCACTCTTCCTCTCCCGCCCCCTCCGTCGTCATCTTCGGCTCGGCCCGGCCCGTCACCTGCGCGGTGATGGACTACGCCTATCGGCTCGCAGGCGCCGTCAATGCGCTGCGTCCGGGTCTCATCGCGGTCCGAACGATCGAGCCGGAACGGCCAGCGGCCTTCGTCGGCGCCATCGCTGAGGAATTGCGCCGCGACCGTATCGTGCATTTCCAGATGCCGATCGAGGGCTGGGGCAACAGCGTCGTGCCGGGCTCGGCGCTGATGGCGGCGCGATTGCTGACGCGCAAGGGGCGTATCGCCATCACCCTGCACGAATGGGCCTCGCTCAACCGTCTGCGCTATCTCTCGATGGTGCCGGACATCCTGGCCTGCGACGGCTTCGTCTTCGTCTCGCCGCAGCAGCGCGAGAGCTTCCTGAAGACGCCATTGGTTGGTGCTACGAAGAAGCAGGCGGCGCCGGTCATCCCGATCGGCCCCAACATCATGCCGGCGCGCATCGATCCAGACCGGGTCGCGGCAGAACGGGCGAAGCTGCGTGGCAGCGGCGCCAGCGAAGCCGATGTCGTGATCGGCTATTTCGGCGTGCTCTATGCCAGCAAGCGGCCCGACGTCCTGCTGCGCACGACGCGGGCGCTGCATGAGCGCGGCGTCAAGGCGCGTCTGCTGATCTGCGGCGATTTCCTCTGGGACAAACCCGGGGATCGCGAGGCCTTCCTGGCGCTGGCCGGCGAGCTCGGGGTGGCCGACTGGCTCGATTTCCGCGGCCGGATCGACGACGAAGGCGAGCTGATGGCGACGCTCTCGGCCGCCGACGTCTTCCTGCTGCCCTTCACCGACGGGATCAGCACGCGGCGCGGCAGCTTCCAGGCCGTCAGCCAGCTGGCGATCCCGCTGGTCTCGACGGAAGCCGAGCGGCAGGACGAGTTCGCGCTCGCTCCGGCGCTCAAGGCGAAGATCGAGAATCCGGCAACGGTGCTCTGCCCGGTCGATGCCACGCCCGAACGTTTCGCCGATGCCGTGCTCGCCGCGCAGGCGCGCAAGACCGAGGCGATCGGCGTCGATCTCGCGCGGCTATGGGACGAGGCTGCCCTTGCCCATGTCAGCTTCTACGAGCGGCTGCAGAAGACCTGACCCGACGCAGCCGGGTTCAGGCGCTCAATCGAGCGACAGGATGCGCTGCGGGTCGAGGCGTCCGCGCGCCAGATCCCACAGCGCGAGCAGATTGCCCTTCAACCGGCCCCGCCGATCGATCAGGCTTTGCGGCAGCAGGCTGCAGACCACGTTGGCGATGACGGGCGGAGCTGACAGGCGCCAGGCACGGGCCGGGCGCATCGTTCCCTTGCGCGCCAGATACACGGTATTCGCGACCTGCGAGTAGCCGAAGCGCACCCCTGAGGTGCGGCCGCGTTTGACGGCGCGGTGCACGCCGCGCAACGCCGTGGCATGTACGATCCTGCCGCTGGCCGCGAGCAGGGCGCAGAAGTCGACATCTTCCTGCCAGCCGTAGAGCGGCAGCTTCTCGTCGAAGCGCGCCCCGACCTGCCGGATGGTCGCCATGCGGAACGCCATGTTGCAGCCATAGGTGTTCTCGACGGGCCAGATACGCGTCTCCCGCGGAGGCCGGTCGCCGGCCAGGACCGCCAAGGCCTCGTCCAGCTCGATGCCCGGACCATGGACGCTGTCGGCGAGGACGTGGCCGGTCGCGGCGATGATGTCCGGGTTCTGCCGGAACAGCCGTTCCGTCTCGGCGAGGAAGCTATCGGCCGGTAGATAGTCGTCGTCGAAGAACACGATCAGGTCCGGATCGCCCGCCGCGTCGAGGATGGCGTTGCGTTGCGCTGTCAGCCCCCTCGGTCCGTCGATACGCTCTGCCGCGATAGTCAGGCTTGCGGCGTGCTCCCAATCGACGTCGTCGTCTGCGGAGGGGCAGATCAGGATGCGCTGCGGGCGCAATTCCTGCCGATCGAGCTGGATCAGCGTCTCCCGCAAGGCTTCGCGGCGGCCGGAGGTGGCGATGCCGACGACGATGTTTGATGGCGTGGCGGTCATGAAACCTCAGCGTGCTATCCAGCGGACGAGGGTGAATAGGGGAGCTGCACCGAGGGCGAGCGCGCAGGCGAGCGCCACGCTGGTCGACAGCAGCAGGTCGCCCGCGAACCAGCTTGCGCTGAGCCAGGACAGCGCGAGGGCCGCCCCCGACAGCAGCACCGGCTGCCAGGGCATGACGAAGGGTTGCCGACGCAGCATGAACGCGCCGAAGCCTGCCGCCATCGCCGCACCACCGGCAGCGCCGGCGGCGATGGCCGCACCGCTGCCCGGGAAGACCGCCGCCGCCAGCAGCGCCCCGGCGCAGGTCAGGATGCAGTCGAGCACGGCCAGCCCGACGATGGCGGGCAACCGGCGCTGCAGATGCGCCGGCGTCGACAGCAGCGTATGCGTGAGGGCGCGCAGGAGGGCCACCAGCATGATCGCCGGTGCCGTCTCCAGGAAGGAATGCTGCAAGGCGAGCGGGACGACAGCCCGGGTCGCGCCATCGAGCAGAGCGATCATCCCTGCGGCGCCGATCAGGGCGAAGCCGGTCAGCAGGGCATAATATCGGCCGAGCTCCATCCGGATGGCTCCGGAATCACCCTCCTGGTCGAACCGCGCCACCAGCTCGGGATAACGCACCGCCTGCAGCGACGTAATGATCATGCCGAACGGCCGCTGCAGCAGGTCGAGCGCCAGCAGTGGCCCGGCCGCGGTCGCCGGACCGAGCACGCTCACGAAGATGCTCTTGAGGCCGAGCGGCGCGAGCACGCCGGCGACCGACGCACCGGCCGAGACGCCGCCATAGACCAGATTGCGCCTGGCGGCCGTGCCGTCCCAGGCGCGAGACCAGGGCAGGATGTGGCGGGACAGGACGCAGGCCGAAATGAAGTAGATCAGGTTGCCCGCCAGGACTCCCGCCACCGTATGCGTGAGATCGCCGCCGATCGCGGCGCCGGCGAGCGTCGCAGCCGCCAGGATCGAGGCGCGGGCGCCCTGGAGCCAGGAGAACAGGCTGAACTGCTGCCGGAAGCGGAGCATGGTCAGGTGCAGTTCTCCGCTACCTTGCAGGATCGCCGTGGCAGCACCCGCCAGCGCGAGCCAGAGCGGCACATCGAAGAGCGTCGCGGCCACCACGCCCAGGACGCACAGGACAGCACTGCCGATGAACTGGGTGACGATGAGGCCGCGCTCCCGCTCTTCGCTCTCGCCGTCCGGGCCGGGATAGAAGCGGCTGCAGGCAGCACGTATCCATTGGAAGCAGGCGATATCGGCGAACTGGGCGATCGAGACGAACAGCGAATAGGCGACATAGTCCGGCGCCGGAAGCAGATTGGAGACGGCAATGAGCAGGCCGAGGGCCAGCAGCGCCTGATAGACATAGGCGCCCAAGGCGGCGATCTTGGCCATCAGACCACCGTCTCGCCGGAAGCGAAACCGCGAGCCCTGCGTTCAAGGGCGCGAAAACCGATGCCGGGATGCATGAACCTTTCCCCTTCGGCCACAGGCCTTAAGGCAAAAAGGTTGATACTTCCCCGCTATGCGAGGGCGGCTTTCAGGAGAAGTGCAGAACCGCGAGGCCGACCGATGCCGCGGCCGCAGCGAGCCACCAGAGCCAGCGCGAAGCATGCGGATCGGAGGCAGAAAGAGGCCTGCCGATGACATCCTCGTGACCGAAGGATTCGCCGGCGAGGCGTGCAGTACGCTGCAAACCCGCGATACCCGCAACCGGCACAGACTGACGCGACGCCACGGCCTTCTCCCCTTTAGGCCGATCATAGCGCATTGCGGAAATCCGCATAGGCCTGACCGTATTCATCATCCTCGGCGCCGATGGTTAACGTGGGCTGAACAGGTCTGTTCCACCTCGCTCTTGCCCATGCCGACGACAGGGTTGTGACGGGAGCGCGAGCTGCGGCGGCGTAGCGGTTTCGATCTGCGGATGAGGTGTCTATAAGCGGTTCCTGACAGGGCGTTGCGCAGCGTGATGCGCTAGAGTTCACAGTCACGAATCAGGAACAATCGGTTGGCAATGGCGGATAACGGCGATCTTTTCGGCTCGGAGCCGGAGCGGCCCGACGCGGCAAGCCCGCGGCCGGAAGCGCGCCCGCCCGCCGCAAGCCCCAAGGCCGCGCCGGCGCCCGTCGCCCCGGCCCGCAACGGCACGCTGTCCGAGGCCGGCTACGATGCCTCCGCCATCGAGGTTCTCGAAGGGCTGGAACCAGTCCGTCGCCGGCCGGGCATGTATATCGGCGGCACCGATGAGCGCGCCCTGCACCATCTCTTCGCCGAGGTGATCGACAACGCCATGGACGAGGCGGTGGCGGGCCACGCCACCTTCATCGATGTCGAACTATTCGAGGACGGCTCGCTTGCCGTGACGGATAACGGCCGCGGCATCCCGGTCGATCCGCACCCGAAATTCCCGGGCAAGTCGGCGCTCGAAGTCATCATGACGACGCTGCATGCCGGCGGAAAATTCGACTCGAAGGCCTATGAGACCTCGGGCGGCCTGCACGGCGTCGGCGTCTCCGTGGTCAACGCGCTGTCGGACCGGCTTGAGGTCGAGGTCGCGCGCGGCAAGACGCTCTACCGCCAGATCTTCTCGCGCGGCCTGCCGCAGGGGCCGCTGGAGACGGTCGGCGCCGTCGCCAACCGACGCGGCACCAGGGTGCGCTTCCATCCGGATGCGCAGATCTTCGGCGAGGGCGCGCATTTCTCCCCGGCCCGCCTGTTCAGGATGGCGCGCTCCAAGGCCTATCTCTTCGGCGGCGTCGAGATCCGCTGGACCTGCGCGCCATCGCTGCTGAAGCCCGAGGGCGATGTCGCGGCCGAGGCCGTGTTCCGCTTCCCCGGCGGCTTGCGCGACTATCTCGGCCGCGAGATCGAGGGCAAGGACCTCGTCGCCGAGCCGATCTTCTCCGGCAAGATCACCAAGGACGGCAGCCACGGCTCGCTCGAATGGGCGGTGGCCTGGCTCGCGACCGGCGAGGACGGCTTCTCGTCCTCGTACTGCAACACGATTCCGACGCCCGAGGGCGGCACGCATGAGCAGGGCCTGCGCATCGCGCTGCTGCGTGGCCTGCGCGACCATGCCGAGCGCATCGGCCAATCGAAGCGCATGGCGCAGGTCACTTCCGACGATGTCATGGCCACTTGCGCCGCCATGCTCTCGGTCTTCATCCGCGAGCCGGAATTCCAGGGCCAGACCAAGGACAAGCTCGCGACGCAGGAGGCGCATCGCATCGTCGAGAGCGCGGTGCGCGACGCTTTCGATCATTGGCTCGCGGCGGCCCCGCAGCAGGCCTTGCGCCTGCTCGACTGGTCGGTGGACCGGGCCGAGGAGCGCCTGCGCCGGCGCCTCGAAAAGGAAGTCTCGCGCAAGACCGCGACCCGGAAGCTGCGCCTGCCCGGCAAGCTCGCCGATTGCTCGAATGCTGGCGCGGCCGGCTCCGAGCTCTTCATCGTCGAGGGCGACTCGGCCGGCGGTTCGGCCAAGCAGGCGCGCAACCGCGCGAACCAGGCGATCCTGCCTTTGCGCGGCAAGATCCTCAACGTCGCCAATGCGACGCGCGAGAAGCTGAACCAGAACCAGCAGCTCGCCGATCTCATCCTGGCCCTGGGTTGCGGCATCGGCACGCAGTTCCGGGAGGACGACCTGCGCTACGAGAAGGTCATCGTGATGACCGACGCCGATGTCGACGGCGCCCATATCGCCTCGCTGCTGGTCACCTTCTTCTGGCGCCAGATGCCGCGTCTGATCGAGAAGGGGCATCTCTATCTCGCCGTGCCGCCGCTCTTCCGGCTCCAGCACGGCGGCAAGAGTGTCTATGCCCGCAACGATGCCCATAAGGACGAGCTGATCGAGACCGTCTTCAAGGGCAAGAAGCCAGAGATTTCGCGCTTCAAGGGCCTTGGCGAAATGATGCCAGCGCAGCTCAAGGAAACCACGATGGACCCGAGCAAGCGCATCCTGCTCAAGGTTATGGTGGACCACGAGGCCAAGGAGGAAACCTCCGACACGGTCGAGCGGCTGATGGGCAACAAGCCGGAAGCGCGCTTCGTCTTCATCCAGGAACGCGCCGCCTTTGCCGGCGAACTGATCGACCTGTGAGAGCTGAGCCCTGCATGTTTGCAGGGCTGGGGTCCAAGCCCGGCGGGCTGCCCGGCGCAATGTTTCCCGGCAGGGTTCGCGCATGTCGAACCCTCCCCACGCTCCGGACCGCCATGACCGCCGACACCACTCCAACTGGGACTGGCCACTGACGGCATGGGCGAGCCTGCTTCCCCTCCATCTGGACGCGACGGTGAACTGGCATCGCCAGCCGGACAGGCGTCCTGGGACGACATCCGGATCTTCAACGCCATCGCCGTCGGCGGGTCGATGGCCGTGGCGGCGGCGCAGCTAGGCCTGAGCGAGGCCACCGTCGCGCGCCGGCTCAAGGGCTTCGAAACCGAGCTTGGCCTGCAGCTCTTCACCCGCGAGGCCAACCGGCTGGTGCCGACCGTGATCGGCAGGGAGCTGGCCAGCGAGGCCGCCCTGGTCGAGGCCGCCGCCAAGCGTTTCGCGATCCGCGCCGATGCCGCCCGCCCGCGCGCCGACGCACCGGTCCGGATCACCGCCACCACCTCGATCAGCCTGCTGCTGACCATGAACGCGACCGCGATCTCGCAGGCGGCCGGCGGGGTCGAGATCGTGATCATCAGCACGCGCGACCGGCTCGACCTGGCGCGCGGCGAGGCCGATATCGCATTGCGGATGACGCGGGTTCCGGGCGAGCCCGGTCATTACGCCCAGAAGGTCGGGCGCCTGATGCAGACGCTCTATGTGCGCCGCGACGTCGACCCCGCGACGGCTCCGATCATCTCGGTCAATCGCGAGACCTCCTCGCGGATCGACGATCACATCATGGCCTATGCGGCAGGCCGCCCGATCGCGGCCCGCGTCGGCGATTCCGCGGCGCGCTACGAGAGCATCCGTTCGGCCGGGGCGCTGTCGATGGCGCCCTGTTTCATGGGCGATTCCGACCCGACGCTGCGCCGCCTCCAGTCGCCGCCCGAGGAAACCGGCGACGACATCTTTCTGGTCTCGCACGAGGTCTCGCGCCGCAGGCCTGGCGTCGCAGCCGTGCTGGCGGCCCTGCGCAAGCTCTTTAGGGATCATCAAGCTCGGCTTGCCGGCAGGGAGGTCCGCTCGGAGGGCGATTCCTAAAGGTCTCCGCAATCGGGCAAGACTTGGCTAACCATCCTTTTACTGCTCCGGGCGCATGGTGACGCAACGCTCGTGCTGTCACGGGCCACGGAGAGTGCGCCATGCGCCTGATCGAGATGTTCTGGAAGGACAACCGCGGCACGCTTGCCGCCGATATCGCCAAGGCCGGCGCGGCCATCGCCTTCCTGTCGGTCATCGCCGCCAATTTCCTGTCGAGCCAGACCGCTTCCCTCGACAAGGACCGGATGGCCGCCGTCAGCCTTGCCGCTTCGAAGCGCCAGCCCACCGACCCGATGATCACCGGCTCGATCGGCCAGACCGCCAACGCGACGAAGCTCGACCCCTGCGCCCTGCCCCGCTGACGGCGCTTAGCCGAGCCAGCGCAGCAGGTCCGCCGTCACGGCCTCCGGCGCCTCCAGTGTCGAGAGGTGACCGCAGCCCGGCACGACCGCGAGCCGTGCCGCCCCGCCGGCAAGGCCGGCCATTTCCTGCGCCTCGGCGACGGGCGTGATCTCATCCTCCTGCCCGACCAGAACCAGCGTCGGAATTGAGAGGTTCGCCAGCAAAGGCCGCGAATCCGGCCGCTTCATGATCGCTTTTTGCTGGCGCAAGAAACCTTCGGCCCCGATCTCGTCGGCCATCCGGCGCACCAGCAGGCGCAAGGGCTCGTCGGTCAGGCGCCCCGGCGCCACCAGCCTCTGCCAGAGCAGCGTCGTCACGTTGTCGAAGGCGCCCTTCTCGGCGAGCGCGATCATCTGCTGGCGCGGCTCGTTCGTCTCGGGCGTCGCCGGCTTGGCGCTGGTATCGAGCAAGGCAAGCCGCGTCACGCGCTCGGGCGCCTGCCGCAGGACCTCGAACGCGACATAGCCGCCCATCGACAGGCCACAGAGCGCGAAACGCGGCGGCGCGGCCGCAAGCAGGCGTTGCGCGATGGCGGGCAGCGTGTCGTCGCGGGCGTGATCGGCAACCAGGATCGGGCGTCCATCGGCGAGCGCGGGCCATTGCGGAGCATAGAGCGCGGCGTTGCAACTCAGGCCGGGAACGAGAACGAGCGGCTCCTTCATGAGGTTCAAGCAGTCCTTTCGAGGCTAGATGATTGACTTTGCCGCGTTTTCTTTGCATTCCACACGGGTCCGAAGGCGCGCAGGAACTGTCGTCGCGCCAACGTGGTGGTTGAGCAGGTCATCCCGCCGCGTTTCACCGACCCAGAAGAAGCACGATACGCGATGTCATTTGCCGAACTCGGCTTGAGCGAAAAGGTTCTGACGGCCGTCACGGCCGCAGGCTATAACACGCCGACCCCCATCCAGGCCCAGGCCATTCCGCATGTTCTTGCCCGCAAGGACGTTCTGGGCATCGCCCAGACCGGCACCGGCAAGACCGCGGCCTTCACGCTGCCGATGCTCACCATCCTGGAGACCGGCCGCGCCCGGGCCCGGATGCCGCGCACCCTGATCCTGGAGCCGACGCGCGAGCTTGCGGCACAGGTCGAGGAAAACTTCACCCGCTACGGCGTCAACCAGAAGCTCTCGGTCGCGCTCCTGATCGGCGGCGTCTCCTTCGGCGACCAGGACGCCAAGATCACCCGCGGCGTCGACGTGCTGATCGCGACGCCCGGCCGCCTGCTCGATCATGTCGAGCGCGGCAAGCTCCTGCTGACCGGCGTCGAGCTGCTCGTCATCGACGAGGCCGACCGGATGCTCGACATGGGCTTCATCCCGGACATCGAGCGGATCTGCAAGCTCGTGCCCTTCACGCGCCAGACGCTGTTCTTCACCGCGACCATGCCGCCGGAGATCACCCGCATCTCTGAGCAGTTCCTGCACAATCCGGTGCGTGTCGAGGTTTCCCGTCCTGCGACCGCCGCCGCGACGATCACCCAGCGCCTCATCGCCTCGAACGCGCAGGATTTCGAGAAGCGCGAGACGCTGCGCAAGCTGATCAAGGGTGCGGTCGACCTCCAGAACGCGATCGTCTTCTGCAACCGCAAGCGCGATGTCGCGACGCTGCACAAGTCGCTGCAGCGCCATGGCTTCCCGGCCGTCGCGCTCCATGGCGACATGGACCAGTATGCCCGTATGGCGGCGCTGGAATCCTTCCGCACCGGCGAGAACCCGATTCTCGTCGCTTCGGACGTCGCGGCACGCGGCCTCGATATCCCGGCCGTCAGCCATGTCTTCAATTTCGACGTGCCGACCCATGCCGAGGATTATGTCCACCGCATCGGCCGCACCGGCCGCGCCGGCCGCTTGGGCTCTGCCTTCACGATCGTCACGCGCCATGACGACAAGCTCGTCTCCGCCGTCGAGAAGCTGACCGGCCAGACCATCGCCTTCGAAGGCCCCGGCCTCGACGCCCTGCCTCCGGGCCAGCCGCGCGAGGAACGCCGTGGCGGGCGCCGGGACGACAAGCGCTCATCGTCGCGCGATGGCCGCGGGCGGCCGGAGCGTGGCGCGCGCGCAGAGTCCAGGCCTGCGCGGCTGGACGAACCCGAGAGCGAGGCCGATGCGCCGCGCAAGCCTCGCCGCGTGCCGATCCGGCCCGATTCCGAAACGGCAGCCCCACCGCCGGCTGCGCGCACTCATGACGAGCACCGTCGCGGGCGCGGCTCGCGTGGCCGCGACGACGATGACGGCCCGCAGGTGAAGGGGCTGGGCGATCACGTCCCGGCGTTCCTGCTGCGCCCGACACGTGTCGGATAACGTTACGGCATCAACCCGTTTTTAACGACATCGCCCTAGATTGCGTTTCGTCGCGGCGGGATGACCTTCGCGACGGACGGGCGCATGCCGCCGTATATGCGGACAGGATGTCCCGCTTCGATTGTTTGATCGAAGCTGACGTGGCCGAAGGCCGCGACCCGGCTTCATACCGGATGGCGAAGGCATGGACGACCTGGTTTCGGTTCCCGCCCGCACTGATGATCTCGCCGAGCGCGTCGTCGCGGCGATGCGAGAGCATGGCTCGCCGAGTTATCCGCGCGCCTTCGAGGTCTGGTACGCTCATCTGAGCGGCGAGATTCCGGCTGTCAGCATCGCGATGAACGCGATCATCACCGGCAGCGACGGCAAGGTCTCCGCCGCCGATATCGACAGCCTCTATGAGCGCTTCATCAGCACCGAGCGTTTCTCGCGCCAGGCGGAGCGCACGAGCCTGCAGGTACTCAGCGAGATCGACTCGATGATGGGCCTCGTCGACAAGGCGCTTGGCTCCAGCGAGCTCTATCACGGCCGTCTCTGCGCCATGTCCGAGGATGTGCCGCCGGCGACCGATCGCCACAAGCTGCGCGAATGGGTCGAGGCGCTGGTGATGTCGACCCGCGAGGAAGTCACGCGCAAAGCCCAGCTCGAGGCGGAACTGCGCAACAGCTCGAACGAGATCCGCAATCTGCGCGAGGCGCTGGAATCGACGCGCGCCGAAGCCCTCACCGACCCGCTGACCGGGCTCGCCAACCGCCGCCATTTCGAGGAGATGCTGCAGAAGTCGATCGATCAGGCGACGCTGCGCCGCGAGCCCTTCGCGCTGGTCATGGCCGATATCGACTTCTTCAAGCGCTTCAACGATGCCCATGGCCACCTCACGGGCGACCAGGTGCTGCGCCTCGTCGCGCGCACGATGAAGGACAAGTTCAAGGACAAGGCGATCATCACCCGCTTCGGCGGCGAGGAATTCGCCATCATCCTGCCGGAGGCCGACCTGATCGCCGGCAAGTTCGGCGCCGAGACGGTGCGCCAGGCGCTGCTGACGCGCGAGCTGATCAAGCGCTCGACCAACGTGAATCTCGGCCGCATCACCATCTCGCTCGGCGTCGCCAGCTATCGCCGCGGCGACACGGCCGGCTCCTTGGTGGACCGGGCCGACCAGTCGCTGATGCAGGCCAAGCGCGACGGCCGCAACCGCACCGTGACCGAGGACGCGCTGGAAACGACGCCCCGCGTCGCCTGAGCCGGTTCAGGGCGCCGTCAGGGCGCTCTCGCTGCGCGGCTTGATCTCGACGGATTCGCCGCAGCCGCAGGCCGAGACCTGATTGGGGTTGTTGAAGACGAAGGTCGAGGAGAATCGATCCGTCTTGAAGTCGAGCTCGGTGCCGAGCAGGAACAGCACGGCCTTGGCATCGACGACCACCGTCGCGTCCTTGTCGCTCACGAGCTCGTCGCCCTTGTTGACCGCGCGTGCGATCTCGAAGGTGTACTCCATGCCGGCGCAGCCGCCCTTCTTGACGCCGACCTTGAGGCCGAGCGCCGGAGCATCCCCACCGGAGGATTGCGCCATGATCTCGCGGATGCGGGCCGCCGCGGCGTCGGTCAGCGAAATGACCTTCAGGCCCGGTATCGAAAACATCTGTTTCCCTCCTCGACCGGGTTCAAGGCCCGGTGAAGCAAGATTGTTCCCGACAACATAGGGATCGGCAGGGCTTTCGTCGAGATGCGGATGGCGCGCCATGCGCCCGCGATCCAGCCCCTGCCCGCCTCACGCATTGCGGAACCGCCCGGCTCATGCACTCTGGCGCCTGAGAACCCCCGAGGCTCCAAGACCTCTTCCGACAAGATCTCTTCCAAACGGCAGGAACACCATGGCGCATCGTCTGCATCGCCCCGAATCGCTGCATGCCCTCGTCCGCGACATGGTCGTAAAGGCCGGCTGGACCGAGGCCGAGGCGCAGGAGACGGCCGATCATCTGGTTCTCGCCAATCTCAGCGGCCATGACAGCCACGGCGTCGGCATGCTGCCGCTCTATTTCCAGTCGCTGGCGGACGGCAATCTCAGCCCGGCTTCGCAACCGCAGACGCGCGTCGACGCGGCGCCCTTCCTGATCATCGACGGCAAGATCGCGCTCGGCCAGCCGAACGCGCGCAATGCCGTCGACCGGGCCATCACGATGGCGCAAGCGGGCGGCGTCGCCATCGTCAACCTGCTCGATTCCCATCACATCGGCCGCATCGGCCATTATGCCGAGGTCGCCGCCGAAGCCGGGCTGATCTCGTTCTTCTGGGTCAATGTCGCCGGCCGGCCGCCGATCGTCGCGCCCTATGCCGCCAAGGAGGCCCGCTTCGGCACCAATCCCCATGCGATCGGCGTCCCGGTGCCCGGCGGCGATCCGCTGATCCTCGACTTCGCCACCAGCCGCATGGCCCATGGCAAGGCCCGCGTCGCTCTCAACAAGGGCGAGCAGGTGGCGCCCGGCTACATCATCGACGGCGAGGGCCGCCCGACGACGGACCCGGCCCATGTCTTCGCCAGCCCCGACCACCCGCTCGGAGCGCTCCTGCCCTTCGGCGACCACAAGGGCGCCGGCCTCTCGCTGATCGCGGAACTGCTCTCGGCCGGATTGATGGGTGCGGCGCGCATCGACCAGAAGCCGCAGAAGACCTGGGTGATCAACTCGCTCTTCGGCGTCATCATCGATCCAGCCCGGCTGGAGCCCAATGCGGAGCTGCGCCGCAGCCGCACCGAGAGCTATCTCGCCTTCGTTCGGGCGGCGAAGCCGATGGATCCGGCCAATCCGGTGCTGGCGCCCGGCGATAAGGAGCGCAAGGTCAGGACCGAGCGGCAGGTCGCGGGAATCCCCCTCGACGACGAGACCTGGTCGCAGATCGTGGCCGCCGCGAAGCAGCACGGCATCGATGCCGAGAGCTACTGAGCATGTCGCCCGAAGCCTATAACGCCTTCTGCGCCTCGCTGCCCGCCACCAGCCATGTCGTGCAATGGGGCGGTGCCGATGTCTGGAAGGTCGGCGGCAAGGTCTTCGCCATCGGCCGGCAGCAGGAGGATGGCGAGATGGCCGTCTCCTTCAAATGCTCGCCGATGGCCTTCGATATCCTCGGCGAGCAGCCGGGCCTCAGGCCCGCGCCTTATCTCGCCTCGCGCGGCATGAAATGGATCCAGTGGCTTACCGACGAGAGCATGCCGGACGATGCCCTGCGCGACTATCTTGCCGAGAGTTACCGCCTCGCCGCCGCCGGGCTGACGAAGCGGGTGCGAGCCGAGCTCGGGCTGGGTTAGGCAGCAGGGGCCGTTGCAGGTCTAGAACGCCCCTTGTCATTCCGGGGCTTCGCAGAGCGAAGAACCCGGAACCCACGACCGGGCGAGCCCTTGCGATCTGCTTGTCGAAGCGTTGCACCCCGTCGTGGGTTCCGGGTTCGCGCCTGCTGCGCGCCCCGGAATGACAAAGGTAGCGCCTATAGCAGCGCTTCGCCGCGGAACATCGGCACGCAACCACCGCCGACCCGCGAGCGGAACCCGTCCGCCGCGCGGCGCGACGTGACGTTCAGCCGGCTCGGGCGGCCCATCTCGACGCCCTGCGTGATGGTGTAGGCAGCCTCGTCGACGCCATCGAGCGACAGGAGCAGCGCGCCCAGCGTGGCGCTGGCGCTGCCGGTGGCGGGGTCCTCCCAGGTACCGGCCAGCGGCGCGAACATCCGGGCGCGGATGGCATTGCCGTCACGAGCATAGAGGAACAACGACAGCCGGCCCTGCAATTCCGGATTCTGCCCTTCGAGCTTGCGGAAAGCGGGAATGTCGGGCGTCGCGCCTGCAAGCGCGGCCGGCGCGATTTGCGCCAGCACGAATTTCACGCCGAGCGAGGCCTGGACCGGCTTATGGCCGCTGGTGACGATGTCGGATGCCGCAACGCCAGCGCAAGCAGCGATCCCATCGACGGGCAATTCGATGCCGAGCGACAAAGCCTGTGGCGCGGCTATGACCGCACCCGTCACAGATCCGGCCGCATCGCGCTCGACGGCGATCTCGACCGGCCCGGCCATCTGCTCGAAGCGCAGCACGCCGTTGCGATCACGGCCATGGCGCGCCAGCACGCAGGCCGTGCCGACATTGGGATGGCCGGCGAAGGGCATCTCGGCTGTGCGATGGAAGATGCGCACACGCGCATCATTGGCCGGATCGTCCGGCGGCAGGACGAAGGTCGTCTCGCTATAGTTCATCTCCGCCGCGAGCGACTGCATCTGAGCATCCGAGAGCCCGTTTGCATCGGTGAAGACGGCAAGCTGGTTGCCGCCGAAGGGGCGGTCGGTGAAGACGTCGACGGTCTCGTAGGGAAAGCTCGGCATGGCAGGCTCCGATGGCGACAGGCGCGCGTCCGGTCTTGATGCCATTCTTCGCCAGCCGGGAATAATGAAGGTCGATCATGCGATCGATCACGCAGACGCGCGATCGGCGCTCGCCGTCACAGCAGGAAATGGAAGCCGAAGCCGAATATGACGAAACCGGCTGCGACGACCTGCGCGATGAAGAGCGGTTTCAGCCGGAACGACTGCGCGGCCTGAAATTCCGCGCGCTCGGCGCGTGACATCCGCTCGCGGGCCTTGAACTGCTCGGCCAAGGCGGACGGATCGCTGCTCGCCCCGTCGCGCTCGAGGTCCATTCGCACGGCGATGAAACCGATGATGAGGCCGAGCACGCCGAGGCCGAAGAAACCGACCAGCCGCAACGAGGCGTAGAAAACCCCGATCAGCAAAGCTGCCAGGAAGGGAAAGACCAGATAGTCCCACTTCGTCGCGCGCATGCTGCATCATGCGCGACAGCCACGCAGCGGTCCAGAGTATCGGGCTGAATAGCGCATTCAGCCCGATACTCTTGTTCTTTCATTTTGAATCGGCTTGCCCGAAAACCGCATTCCACTTTTCGGGCCGATGCCGAGGCCTCACCACATGTCGAGCGCGACGCGAGCCTCATCCGACATGCGCGACTGATCCCAGGGCGGATCGAAGGTCATGTTGACGGTGACGCCGGCAACGCCCGGAACGGCGCCGACCGCGTTCTCGACCCAGCCGGGCATTTCGCCGGCCACCGGACAGCCCGGCGCGGTCAGCGTCATGTCGATCGTGATCTGCCGGTCGTCGGCGATGTCGACGCGGTAGATCAGGCCAAGCTCGTAGATGTCCGAGGGAATCTCGGGGTCGTAGACCGTCTTCAGCGCGGCCACGATATCGTCGGTCAGCCGGTCGATCTCCTCGGGCGGCAACGCGGTGCCCTTGCCCATGGCGGGGGCGTTCGGCTTCAGGTCTTCAGCGACGCTGTCGGTCATCTCTTCAAATCCCGGTCAGGCGAACAGGCTCTCGGCCTTCCGCAGGGCATCGACCAGCTTGTCCACCTCTTCGAGCGTGTTGTAGAGCCCGAAGGAGGCACGGCAGGTCGATGTCACCCCATATCGTGCCAAAAGCGGCATGGCGCAATGGGTGCCGGCACGCACTGCGACACCGGCACGGTCGATCACGGTCGCGACGTCATGGGCATGGGCGCCCTTCATCTCGAAGGCGACGATCGCACCCTTCTCCCGCGCCTTGCCGAAGATGCGGATCGAGTTCATCTCGCCGAGCCGCTCCATCGCATAGGCGCCGAGCTTGGCCTCGTGAGCGGCGATGTTCTCGCGGCCGAGCGCCATCATGTAGTCGAGCGCGGCGCCGAGGCCGACCGCCTCGACGATCGCCGGCGTACCGGACTCGAAGCGATGCGGCGGGTCGTTATAGGTGACGCTGTCTTCACTGACGGTGACGATCATCTCGCCGCCCCCCTCGTAAGGCGGCAGCTTGTCGAGCCATTCCTTCTTACCCCACAGGATGCCGGAGCCGGTCGGGCCATAGGTCTTGTGGCCGGTGAAGGCGTAGAAATCACAGCCCAGCGCCTGCACGTCGACCGGCAGGTGCACTGCGCCCTGGCTGCCGTCGACCACCAGCGGAATGCCGTAGGACCGGCAGATCGCGGCGACCTCGGCGATCGGGATGATCGTGCCGATCGCATTCGACATCTGGGTCAGCGATACCACCTTGGTGCGCGGCGAGATCAGCTTCTCGAATTCCTCGATGAGGAAATTGCCGTCCTCGTCGATGGGCGCCCATTTGATCACGGCGCCATGGCGCTCGCGCCAGTAGTGCCAGGGCACGATGTTGGAATGGTGCTCCAGGATCGAGAGAATGATCTCGTCGCCTTCCTGGATCTGCAGGTGACGCCCGAGCGACGACGCCACCGTGTTCAGCGCGCCGGTGGAGGAGCGCGTGAACACGATCTCCTCCAGATGCGCCGCGTTCAGGAAACGGCGCGCGCTTTCGCGCGCCGCCTCATAGGCTTCCGTCGACGCGTTGGCGAGATAGTGCAGGCCGCGATGGACATTGGCGTAGTCCTCCCGCATCAGCCGCGTCATCGCCTCGATCACCGCTTCCGGCTTCTGGGCCGAGGCGGCGTTGTCGAGATAGACCAGCGGCTTGCCATAGACCTCCCGGCTCAGGATCGCGAAATCCTTGCGGATGGCCTGGACATCGTAGGGCTTCGCCAGCGCGTTCATCGGTTCAGGCCTTTCCGGGCGTTGCCGGAGCCTTGTCGGCGACGAGTTCGCCGCCATGGCCCCAATCCTCGCGCTCGATCTCCTGGATCACGATATGGGTGTTCTGCGGGTTCTTGCCGAGCACCTTGACCAGCGTTTCCGTGAATTCCTTCACGATCTGCGCCTTCTGCTGGCGCGACGCGCCCTTGGTGATCTGGAGATTGATGTAGGGCATCAGACGGTGCTCACCTCGGAAGCGGCCTCGCGGGCCTTCAGCCACGACTCGACCTCGCCGATCACGAGATCGCGCACATCTTCATCCGTGATGAACTCGACCGCCTCGCCGGCGAAGGCCTGCAGCACCAGCGCCTCGGCCTGCGGCCGCGGCAGACCGCGCGCCATCAGGTAGAAGAGCTGCTCGCCATCGATCTGGGCGACCGTCGCGCCATGGCCGCAGACCACGTCGTCGGCGAAGATCTCCAGCTCGGGCTTATTGTACATCGAGGCGCCGTCGTTGAGCAGCAGCGCGTTGCTCTTCATGCCGCCATCGGTCTTCTGCGCGTATTTGCGCACGATGACCTTGCCCTGGAACACGCCGGTGGCCTCGCCGCCCGCGATCGTCTTGAACAATTCGCGGCTGGTGCCGTGCGGCACCTCGTGGTCGACGATCAGTGTGACGTCGGAATGCTGGGCCTTGTTGATCAGGTTGACGCCGCGCAGGCCGATCTCGGTATGCTCGCCGGCATAGCGGACGAAATGCTGCTGGCGCACGGTGCCGGCATTGCAGATCAGCGCGAAGGAATCGAACTTCGCCTGCGCCCCGACCGTGGCGAGCAGGCTCTGCACCTCGACCGTCGCCGCCTGCTGGCGGGTGACGATGCGGATATGCTGGACCTCGCTCTCGTCGCCGGTCTCGAAGACGATGGCGCCGTTGATCTGCTGCGCAGCCTTGCCGGCTGCCTCGCTGACCTCGACGATCGTGCCCTTGACGCCCTTGCCGGCCAGCACGACCGAGCGGTGGAACACCGCCCGCTCTTCCTCGCCGGAAGCCAGCGCGACGATCACGATCCGCTGCTCCAGCTCGACGCCCTCAGCGATCTCGACGAAGACGCCGTCGCGCATCAGCGCGGTGTTGAGCGCGAGGCCCATGTCGTCATGGCCGACCGAGGGACCGGCCAAGATGCGGGTCAGGTCCTCGCGCGGCGACACCAGCGCCTCGGCGAGCGACTGCACCGAGACGCCCTCGGGGATCGCATCGAGAGTCGAGAGTTCCGGCGCGAAGATGCCGTCGACCAGCACGAGGCGCAGGCCGTCGAGTTTCAACGCGGCAAGGCGAGCCTTGACCGCCGCCGTGACGGCCGCGCCGCCGGCAAGCGGGCGCGCCTCGCGCAGCAGCGTGCGCAGGTCGGTATAGCGCCAGGATTCGAGCCGGCGATGCGGCAGGCCCTTGGCCTCGAAGCCGGCGAAGGCGTCCTCGCGCAGCTTGCGCACGGCCGGACCGCCCGGCAGCTCGGCCTTGCTGTCAGCGTATTGCTGGACGAGCTGCTGTTCGGCAGCCGTCTTCAGCGGGGTGACGATGGCCATTACGCCGCCTCCCCATAGGCCGCGTAGCCCGACTTCTCGAGTTCCAGAGCCAGCTCCTTGCCGCCGGTCTTCACGATCCTGCCCTTCGACATGACGTGGACGGTGTCCGGCACGATATGGTCGAGCAGGCGCTGATAGTGGGTGATGACGAGGAAGCCGCGGTTCTTGTCGCGGAGCGCATTGACGCCCTCGGCGACGATGCGCAGCGCGTCGATATCGAGGCCGGAATCGGTCTCGTCGAGGATGCACATGGACGGCGAAAGCAGAGCCATCTGAAGGATTTCCATGCGCTTCTTCTCACCGCCGGAGAAGCCGACATTGAGCGGGCGGCGCAGCATGTCCTTGGCGATGCCGAGCTTGTCGGCGGCGGCGTTGACCTGCTTGATGAAGTCCGGCGTCAGCAGCTCGTCCTGCCCGCGCGCCTTGCGCTGCGCGTTCATGGCCGCCTTCAGGAAGGTCATGGTGGCGACGCCGGGGATCTCCAGCGGATACTGGAAGGCGAGGAAGATGCCGGCGGCGGCGCGGGCATCGGCCTCCATCTCCAGCACGTTCTCGCCGTTGAGGAGGATCTCGCCGTCGAGGACCTCATAGTCCTCCTTGCCGGCGATGACATAGCTCAGCGTCGACTTGCCGGAGCCGTTCGGCCCCATGATGGCGGCGACCTCGCCGTCGTTCACGGTGAGGTTCAGGCCGTTGAGGATCTGCTTGTCCTCGTCGGCGATCTTGACGACCAGATTGCGAATTTCGAGCATTGTTTCGTTCCTGTGTCATCCCGTGCGCGGTGCTGCGCGAAGCAGTGCGCCGCTGGTGCGGGATCGTTTTGTCCAGTGATTATTCCAATGACGGTGCCGCATCTGCGTCACAGCACCATGTGCCGCGGCGCGTGCGGGAAGACCGCCGTTATCCAACCGAGCCTTCGAGCGAGATCGTGATCAGCTTCTGCGCCTCGACGGCGAATTCCATCGGGAGCTGCTGCAGCACCTCCTTGACGAAGCCGTTGACGATCAGCGCCACCGCCTCCTCCTCGGAGAGGCCGCGCTGCTGGCAGTAGAACATCTGGTCCTCGCCGATCTTCGACGTGGTCGCCTCATGCTCGAAGATCGCGGTCGCGGTCTTGGCCTCGATATAGGGGATGGTGTGCGCGCCGCACTGGTCGCCGATCAGCAGCGAGTCGCAGTTGGTGAAGTTGCGCGCGCCCGTCGCCTTGCGATGGGCCGAGACGATGCCACGATAGGTCGAGTCCGACTTGCCGGCGGCAATGCCCTTGGCGATGATCTTCGAGGTCGTGTTCTTGCCGAGATGCAGCATCTTGGTGCCGCTATCGACCTGCTGCATGCCGTTCGACACCGCGATCGAGTAGAACTCGCCGCGCGAGCCGTCGCCGCGCAGGATGCAGGACGGATACTTCCAGGTGATCGCCGAGCCGGTCTCGACCTGCGTCCACGAGATCTTCGAGTTCTTGCCGCGGCAATCGCCGCGCTTGGTCACGAAGTTGTAGATGCCGCCCTTGCCCTCGGCATCGCCGGGGAACCAGTTCTGCACGGTCGAGTACTTGATCTCGGCATCGTCGAGCGCGATCAGCTCGACCACCGCGGCGTGGAGCTGGTTCTCGTCGCGCTTCGGCGCCGTGCAACCTTCGAGATAGCTGACATAGGCGCCCTCGTCGGCGATGATCAGCGTGCGCTCGAACTGGCCGGTATTCTGCTCGTTGATGCGGAAATAGGTCGACAGCTCCATCGGGCAACGCACGCCCTTGGGGATGTAGACGAAGGAGCCGTCGGTGAAGACCGCGCTGTTCAGTGTCGCGAAATAGTTGTCCGTCACCGGAACGACCGTCGCGAGGTACTTCTTCACCAGCTCGGGATACTCCTGGATTGCTTCGGAGATCGAGCAGAAGATCACGCCGGCCGCAGCCAACTCCTTCTTGAAGGTCGTGACCACCGAGACGGAATCGAACACCGCATCGACCGCGACGCGGTTCTCAGGGGCGACGCCGGCCAGGATTTCCTGCTCGCGCAGCGGGATGCCGAGCTTCTTGTAGGTCTCCAGAATCGCCGGATCGACCTCGTCGAGCGATTTCGGCGAGGCGCCCTTCTTCGGCGCGGCGTAGTAATAGAGGTCCTGGTAGTCGATCGGCGGGTAGTTCACGCGCGACCAGGTCGGCTCGGTCATGGTCTTCCAGCGGCGGAAGGCGTCGAGACGCCATTCCAGCATCCATTCCGGCTCGTTCTTGCGCGCCGAGATATAGCGGACCGTGTCCTCGGTGAGGCCCTTGGCCGGCTTCTCGACCTCCAGCTCCGTGACGAAGCCGTATTTATACTCGGTCACGTCGATCGACTTGACCTGATCGATGGTCTCCTGGACCGCTGCCATTTCTCAGTCTCCAGTGCGGGTTCAAGGCCCGCCGGTGTGGTCTTCGTTTTGCGGAACGCGTCAGGCGGCAGCCCGGGCGCTCCGATCGGGGTGCGCGGCCACGAGCTTTTCGTAGGCCGCGAGAAAGAGATCGATATCCGCCTCGCAGGTGGTCCATCCGAGCGATGCCCGCAAGGCCCCTGCGCTCATGGCGGGGTCGATTTTCATCGCATCGAGCACATGCGAGCGCTTGACCTTGCCGGACGAGCAGGCCGAGCCGGACGAGAGCGCCGCGCCGGCGAGGTCGAGCTTGATCAGCACGGTCTCGGCCTTGAAGCCCGGGGTCGCGAAGGCGCTGGTATTGGGCAGGCGTGGCGCAGCCTGAGCGAAGATCGCCGTCTCCGGCGACCGCGCTGCAAGACCCGCCTCCAGGCGATCGCGCAGGCCGGCAAGCCGCGCGGCCTCCTCGGCCAGAAGCTTGCCGGCGATCTCCGCCGCCGCGCCGAAGCCGATGATCCCCGGCAGGTTTTCGGTCC
The DNA here is from genome assembly GCF_037147855.1 of Allobosea sp. MMO-172. Taxonomy (NCBI): domain Bacteria; kingdom Pseudomonadati; phylum Pseudomonadota; class Alphaproteobacteria; order Hyphomicrobiales; family Alloboseaceae; genus Allobosea; species Allobosea sp. MMO-172. The sequence continues at coordinate 88,324 of NZ_JBBCUM010000012.1, forward strand.
CGGCGCGCCAGCCACGCTCCTGCCCGCCGCCACGCATGGGCTTGTCGGCCAACTCGAGCGCGCCTGTGCGGAAAACGATCGCGCCGACGCCCTTCGGGCCGCCGATCTTGTGGGCCGAGAGCGTCAGCACGTCGGCGCCGAGCGCCATGATGTCGATGGCGATCTTGCCGGCGGCCTGCACGGCATCGCTGTGTAGCAGGCCGCCATGGCGATGGACGATGTCGGCCGCCTCGGCGACAGGCTGGATCACGCCGGTCTCGTTATTGGCGAGATGGATCGAGACGAGCGCGCGGGCGCCGGAGTTCTCGGCGACGAAGCGCGTCAGCCGCCCATCGAGCCAGGCGAGGTCGATGAGGCCATGGCCGTCGACCGGGATCGCCTCGACGGCGTTGGCCAGAAAGCGATGCCCATCGCGCACGCAGGCATGTTCGGTCGCGCCGTGAAGGAGAAGCGTCGCAGGCGTCCGCACGCAATCGCGCCCGCCGTCGCAATCCATCAGGCCGGGCGAGAGCACCGCGACATTCGCTTCGGTGCCGCCGCTGGTGAAGACGACGTTCGAGGCCTTGGCCCCGACGAGCCTGGCAACCTGCTCGCGTGCCCGCTCCATGGCGGCGCGCGCGGCACGTCCCTCGCCATGGACGGAGGACGGATTGCCCGGCAGCGTCAGCGCATGCGCGACCGCTTCCACCACCTCCGGGCGCACCGGGGTCGTGGCATTATGGTCGAGATAGGCGCGTCCCGCCGTCACGATCCTGCCTGCTCCATCATCATCCGCTCGGCCCGTCGATACGAAATGCTTGAAATCGCACCTGTGCGCCGTGCTATAGCCGCCCATCCGAACCGGCCGGAACGGTCGAAACGCGGCTCGCTTGAGCGATCCACCGTTTTGTTCTCGACTTGTTCACGGCTGTTAGAACTATTCTAAGCGCTCTTCATCTAGGGCGCGCATGGTGGCGCCGTCAAGGGCGGCCGGGTTTCGAGCAGGCATGCGCCCGCTTTCTGCCCGCCCGCGCCGGCACTGCCGCAAGAAGCGGTGAGACGATGCCAGAGGTTATCTTCAACGGGCCCGCAGGCCGGATCGAGGGTCGCTACCAGCCCGCCAAGAAGCGGGGTGCGCCGCTCGCGATCATCCTGCACCCGCACCCGCAATTCGGCGGGACGATGAACAACCAGATCGTCTACAACCTGTTCTACACCTTCGTGAACCGTGGGTTCTCGGCGCTACGCTTCAATTTCCGCGGCGTCGGCCGCAGCCAGGGCCATTTCGACCATGGCGCGGGCGAGCTTTCGGACGCGGCCGCCGCGCTCGACTGGATGCAGGCGCTCAATCCCGAGGCCAAGAGCTGCTGGATCTCCGGCGTCTCCTTCGGCGCCTGGATCGGCATGCAGCTGCTGATGCGCCGCCCGGAGATCGAGGGCTTCCTCTCGATCGCGGCGATGGCCAACCGCTACGACTTCTCGTTCCTGGCGCCCTGCCCGTCCTCCGGCCTGTTCGTCCACGGTTCGGAAGATCGCGTCGCGCCGGTCAAGGAAGTCATGGCGGTGATCGAGAAGGTGAAGACCCAGAAGGGCATCCAGATCGAGCATACGGTCGTGGACGGCGCCAACCACTTCTTCGACGGCAAGGTCGATGTGCTGATGAGCCAGGTCGGCGCCTATCTCGACGCCAAGGTCGGCCCCGAAATCCTCAAGACCGAGCAGGAACAGGCCTGAGCCTTCGGCTCGACGCCATGACGGGCAGCGTCATCTGCGCTGCCCGCGCCTCCGCCATGATCCAGTCGCGAAACAGCCGTATCTTGCGCTCGCGCTGACGCTCCGTCGGATAGACGATCCAATAGGCCCATTCGTCGGGGACCGCGTGCTCGACGGCGAAGACGAGCCGCCCGGCCGCGATGTCGTAAGCAAAGAGTTCCGGCACGGCCATCGCGACGCCATGCCCGCGCATCGCCGCCTGCACGCTCATCGCCTGCATCTCGAGCGACATCGAGCGCCCGCCCTGCCGGGGCATGTCGAGGCCGAGATCGGCGAACCAGTCCTTCCACGCTTCCTCGTCAGCGCTCAGCAGCGGCGCCCGCAGCAGGTCGGCGGGCTCGCGCAATTGCAGCCGTTCGCGCAGCTCCGGCGAACAGAGCGGCGCGTAATGGCAATCGAACAGCTTCTCCGCCGTGACGCCCGGCCATGAGCCCGGCCCGTAGCGCACGGCGAGATCGACGGCCTCGGTGGTGAAATCAACGAGATGCTGCGAGGTCCTGACCCTCACGGCGAATTGGGGGTTCTCGATCTGGAACTGCGCCAGCCGTGGTGACAGCCAGGTGATCGCCATCGTCTGCAGCGAGGAGATCGTCAGAACCGTCTGGTTCTCCTCGCAGATGTCGCGGAACACCGTCCCGATATCGTTCAGCGCCTTGCCTACGGGGCCGGCCAAGCGCTGGCCGATCGCCGTCAGCACGACCTGGCGCGGCTGTCGCACGAAGAGTGGCGCCCCGACACGGTCCTCCAGCAGCCTGATCTGATAGCTCACCGCCGCCTGCGTCATGCCGAGCTCCTCGGCAGCGCGGGTGAAGTTCTGGTGCCGCGCCGCTGCCTCGAAGACGCGGACCGCGGCAAGGGGCGGAAGCTTGGGTGGCGGCGGATGCGAAGGCATGCCGAAGCATAAGCCTGCTTTATGGCAGGTGACAATCTTCCGCTTTGTGCCCGCGCCCCGTCTGGCCCAGATTCACCTCACAAAGCAGGCGGTAGCACCTGCGCCCCAGAGGATCACATCATGGCTTGCGCTTCCCATGCGGGGCCGCTGGACACGTCCGGCGGCTCATCCCTCCTGCACGGCCTGTTCACGGCCTGGCAGCGTCATGCGGTCATCATCTGCACGCAGCACCGACTCGCGTCGCTGGACGATCGCGCGCTCTGCGATCTCGGCCTGCCGCGCGATGCGGTGCGGCCTCCGCGCCCTCGTGATTGTACCGATTTATGGCTCAACCGCCTTTCCGGAGGAGGTTGAGAGCGCTCTCGGCGCAAAAAGCGGTTTCCCCTTTGCGGCCCGATGCTCTAGACGACGGCGGAACGACATCCAGCAGATCGCAAGCCGCCATGACCACCTACAAGTCCGATTTCCTGCGCGTGCTCGACGAGCGCGGCCTCATCCATCAGGTCTCCGATGCGGAGGGCCTCGATGCCCTGTGCCGGCAGGGAACGCAGACGGCCTATGTCGGCTATGACGCGACGGCGACGTCGATCCATATCGGCAACCTGATCTCGTTGACGATGCTCTACTGGTTCCAGGAGACCGGCCACCGCCCGATCACGCTGATGGGCGGTGGCACCTCCATGGTGGGCGACCCCTCCTTCCGCGACGACCAGCGCAAGCTGCTCACGGTCGAGGAGATCGCGACCAATATCGAGAGCATCAAGCGGGTCTTCGGCCGTATCCTGCGCTATGGCGACGGGCCGACCGACGCGATGATGGCGAACAATGCCGACTGGCTGCTGAAGCTGAACTATGTCGAGTTCTTGCGCGATGTCGGCCGGCATTTCTCGGTCAACCGCATGCTCTCCTTCGATTCGGTGAAGCTCAGGCTCGACCGCGAGCAGTCGTTGTCCTTCCTCGAATTCAACTACATGATCATGCAGGGCTACGACTTCACGGAGCTCAACCGGCGCTATGGCTGCCGTCTGCAGATGGGCGGCTCCGACCAGTGGGGCAACATCATCAACGGCGTCGACCTCTCGCACCGGATGGGCGGGCCGCAGCTCTACTGCCTGACGACGCCGCTTTTGACGACCTCTTCCGGCGCCAAGATGGGCAAGACCGCCAATGGCGCGGTCTGGCTCAATGCCGACGTCTTCAGCCCCTATGATTTCTGGCAGTATTTCCGCAACACCGAGGACGCCGATGTCGGCCGCTTCCTCAAGGTGTTCACGCGCCTGCCGCTGGACGAGATCGCCCGGCTCGCCGCGCTCGGCGGTGCCGAGCTGAACGAGGCGAAGAAGATCCTCGCGACCGAGATCACGGCGATCGTCCATGGCCGCGACGCGGCCGAGGCCGCCGCCGAGACGGCGCGCAAAACCTTCGAGGAAGGCGCCCTCGCCGCCGACCTGCCGAGCGTCGCGATCGCGCGGGCCGAGATCGAGCCCGGCGTCGGCGTGCTCACCGCTTTCGTCAAGGCGGGGCTCGTGCCCTCGACCGGTGAGGCCCGCCGTCAGGTCAAGGCCGGGGGCCTGCGCGTCAACGATGTGGTCGTGACGGACGAGCGCGCCTCGCTCGGCCTCGGCGACCTTACCGCGGAGGGCGTGATCAAGCTCTCCTTCGGCAAGAAGAAGCACATCCTGCTACGGCCGGAATAAGCTCTCCGCCTGTCATCCCGTGCGCGGTGCAGCGCGAAGCGATGCGCCGCAGACACGGGACCGTATGACAAGAAGGCGCCCTCTCCGGATGACGGTCCCGCATCTGCGCAGCAGCACTTCGTGCTGCAGCGCGTGCGGGATGACGCGCTCTTCAGCGCGGCTGCGCGGGCCGCGCCTGAACCGGCTTCTGCGCCGGCGTGCCGCCGAGCGGGTCGACGAAGCGGCGCAGGATGCCGGGCGCCAGCGCCGAAAGCGGGTTGATCGACATGGTCGGCGCGCTGGCGGCGCCCGAAATCCGGAAATTCACCGCGAAGAGCCCGCCATACTGGCTGCCGCCGCCGAGCAGCGCGCCGACGACGGGAACCTGCGCGAAAGCGTTGTTGAAGGCATAGCCCGGCACGAAGGTGCCGCCGATATCGACGCGGTCGCGGCCGTAATCGACATGACCCTGCAGCGTGAAGCCGACCTGCTGGCCCCAGATCACCATGTCGGAGACGTCGAGCCGGCTGGCGGAGCGGGTGAACTCGGCCTTGAGCTTGGTGAAGGCGACCTCGCTGACATCGATGCGCTGCTCGGCGGAGGCATCGCCCGCGAAAGCGTTGGACGATTGCGAGGCGACCACACGGCGCAGCGCCGGCTCATCCCGCACCATGAAGTTGCGGAACAGCAGATCGCCGCTCTGGTTCTCGCCCTGCCCGAGCGTCAGCAGCAGATCACCGCCATGAGCCCGGTTGTAGAGGTCGAGGAAGCGCAGCAGCGAGCCGCCATTCTCCGACTGGATGACGAGCTGCCCGCCCTCGCCTCGACCACCCTGGCGCGCGGAGACATCGGCCCGGCCGATCCGCCCCTGGAAATTGACTGAGCGGATTTCGCCGCCGCGCTTGGCGAATTTCAGCGTGCCGTTGGTGATCGCCTCGTTGTTGAAGCCGGTCAGGATCGGCACGTCGAGATCGACATCGTAATCGCCGCCCTTCCCGCCGGACTTGTCGCCCTTGCCGGGCGATCCCGGGCTCTGCAGGTCCTTGATGAAGGGGCGCAGGTCCGCGACCGCGCCGCGCACGGTCAGCTTGACGATGTTGCCGTCCCGCTTGGCATCGATCTTCAGGTTGTCGCCGGGCGAGAGGCGGAATTGCGAGAAGCTCGCGCTGTCCAGGCCGTTCTGCTTGGTCAGCTCGATGCGCCCCTTGATCAAGGCGGAACCGGCCTCGAATGTGAAATCCTCGAGATCGGGCCCTTCGGGATCGGCGACATAGGCAAACGAGACCTTGCCGGGCCGCCCGGACGGCTTGTTCAAGCCGGGGACGACGCCGTCGAGCGCGACCTTGGACAGATCGACCTCGACCCTTGGCGGCTGTTCGACGCCTTTGCCGAGCGGCTTCGTCACCTTCACCGGCAATGTCCCGGAAATGCCGGTATCGGTGCCGAAACCACGCCGCTGCCGTGCGGCCGCATCGAGCGCGAGCTGGAGCGTCGCCTCGCCCTGGCCCTTCCCGTTCTGCTTGAGCTCGACCTGCGCCTTGTCGCCGCCGACGCGCGCATCGCCGCGCAACAGCAGTCCGTTGCGGTCGACATTGACCGAGAAGGTGCTGGCTTCGAGCTTCTCCGTGCCCAGAAGCGTGTCGGAGGCGACATTCGCAAGCGTGCCCGTGCCGGTCACCGCGACCTCGTCCGGCTTCAGGTCGTCGGCGAGCGGCAGGGTGATGCCGACCTTGAGATCGCTGGTCCCCTTGATCGCGGCGGGATCGATCTTGCCGGGGCTGAAATCCTTGAGCGACGGGAAGGCGAACAAGGCTGCCAGCGCATCCATCGAGCCGACCGCGCGGAAGCCGATCCGGGCCTGCGCGCGGTGCTGATGATAATCGGGCATGGCGAAGCTGCCCTCGCTCAGCTGGAGCTGGCGGCTGCCGCCAAGCTCGGCCGTCGCCTTGCCGATCGCCAGCTGGACGGTGCGCCCGCCGACACGTCCGGTCACAGTCGCATCCGCGAGCGGCGGCAGGCCGGGGTCGGGGAGATAGCGGACGCGGTCGGCATCGATCATCACGGAAAGCGAACCGTCCGGCATACCCTCGCCCTTGACCAGGCGGGCATGATCCTCCGGCGCCAGGTCGAGATCGACCGAAAGGGACTTGAGGCGCCCTGCCGCCAGCTGGCGTCGCAGCGTACCGTGTACTTCCGGCGAGGTGAAGCTCGGCCAGATCGCGAGCAGCGCGCGCGCATCGGAATTGGAGGCCTTGATGGCGAAGCGCTGGAGCGGCGAGCCGTTAATGCGCTGGACCAGCGCCGACATGTCGACCGAAGCCAGCGGCCCGCGCAGCGAGGCTGAATCGATGGTTACGGTATTGTTGGCGGGATCGAGCTTCAGCGCGGCCTTCACGCTGTCGATCTGGACCGGCGGGTCGGAATCGATCCCGGCAAGCTGGCCCTTGCCATCGAGCGCGATCCGCCAGCCGCCACCATCCTCGCGCAGCGAGCCCGTCGCCGAGAACTGCGTCGCGCCGGCCTTGATCTCGCCGCGGGTGATATTGAGTTCGGAAAGGTCGGCGCCGCTCGCCAGTTCGAGATCGGCCGAATCCACGGCGAAGGACGAGATCGGGGCATCGGGAAAGCGCAGCGTACCGGACCGAACGCCGATCCGCGCTGTGATCGATTTCTTGCCGTCCGGGGTCTGCCGCAGGGTAGCGCGGCCCTGAAGCGGCAGGCCCTCGACCATGAGGCCGCCGGTGCCGAAGGCGAGCGCGACGACCTCGGCCGGCTCGAAGCGCTGGATGTCGATATCGGCACGCTGCGTGCCATCGGCCTCGGTGGACAGATCGACGGACATCTCTTTCCAGCGCTGGCCGGTCCGCCCCTTCATCGTCATCCGCGTGCCGCGATCAGCGATGCGGGTCAGCTTGATCTCGACATCCTCGAACCCGGCCTTCTGGCGCCCGTCGGGATCGACCAGGGACAGCCGCGCACCGTTCATGCCGGCTTCCTCAAGCGCGCCGAGAAGGCCGTCGCCACGGGCCAGGGTCGAGATAGCGCCCATGATGCCGGTGAAGGCGTTCCACTGCGCCGAATCCGCATTGACGACCAGCGCGCCGTCCTTGTTGACCCCGAGGCGGACATTGACGCCACGCAGATCAACCGAAACCAGCCTGATGTCGCCGGCAAGCAGCGCCATCGGCGCATAGCCGAGAACGGCTTCGGGCGCCCGGATCACGGCGCCACTGGTATGCTGGAACGAGACCTGCCGCACCCTGAGCTGGGAACGCCCGTCGATGCGGCCAAGCTCCGCGGAGGCCGCCGTGACCTTCCAGTCCGGCCCGAGCCGTTCTTCAATCGCGGCCGTGATACGCCCCTCGAAGCCCGAGAGCGGGATGATACCGGTGACGAGCAATGTCGCCGCCGCGCCGGCCAGAACCGTAAGCGCGACCGTGACGGCGACGCAGATGAAGCCCAGGCCGGCCTTGGCCCGCCGCTTCACGATCTCGACATCGCAGGCTTCGCCGGCAGGCAAGACATCTCCTTGCCCCGCAGCCGCAGCCTTTGCATCCTGGTCCGCCAAAATCCGCGTGGTCCTTATCTGCGCCTGCGCCGGCCACAATCAGGGTGCGGCCGATCGCCCCTTGCCGCAATGCCGGAAGGCAGCATGCATGTCGATGCGGTCAGGCGAAGCGATTCGGCAATCCGGAAACGGAAACGTCCGACGATTCGCCGGCCCTTGCCGTGAGCCGGCTCGCCAAGCCGGATCGCGGGCTCCATGCAGCGAGAAGGCGACGAAAGGAAGGCAGCGGCTATGGCATTGCAGGAAGGTGATCAGGCCCCCGGCTTCACGCTGCCCCGCGACGGCGGCGGCGAGATCAGCCTCGCGGCGCTGCGCGGGCGCAAGATCGTGCTGTACGCGTATCCCAAGGACAACACTCCGGCCTGCACCGAGGAGGCGATCGCCTTCAATCGCCTGCGCCAGGACTTCGCCGCCTGCGGCACCGAGATCATCGGTGTTTCCCCGGATTCGGCCAAGAAACATGTGAATTTCAAGAAGAAGTATGAACTCGACTTCCCGCTGATGGCCGACGAGGAGCAGGCTCTGGCGAATGCCTATGGCATCTGGGTCGAGAAGAGCATGTATGGCCGCTCCTATATGGGGGTCGAGCGCTCGACCTTCCTGATCGATGCGGAGGGGCGCCTCGCCCGGATCTGGCGCAAGGTGAAGGTCGCCGGACATGCCGAGGAGGTGCTGGCGGCGGCGCAGGCGCTCTGAAGCATTGCGTGGGCGTTGCGCGGGCTGGGATTTGCGAAAGATTAACCCTAACAATGTCTGATGACGGTATCGGCAGCGTGATTATCGGTACTGCGTATGCATCATCAGTCCCAGACCTCCCCCGCCCTCTCGACCGTCGGCCTGGTCTCCCACAAGACCTATACTCTGCGCCGCTCCACCATGCTCGCGGGGCTCGCCTGGCTGGCCCTGAGCACGGCCTGCAGCGGCGGAGCCGGCTGGTACATCCTCAGCCGCGACGACCTCGCGGCCCGGATGATCGCCCGCGAGACGACTCGCCAATACGCCTATGAGGACCGGATCTCGGCGCTGCGGGCCGATATCGACCGCTATGCCAGCCGCGCCCTGCTCGACCAGGACGGCGTCGAATCCCGCGTCGACGAACTTGCCAGCCGCCAGGCCGAACTCGAATCGCGCCAGTCCCTGGTCTCGGCGCTCACCGATACGCTGCAGTCCAGCGGCCTGATCCCGGCCGCGAAGCTGCCGCTGCGTTCGCAGGTCATCAAGCCCGGCGAGCCGATCCGTGCCTCCGGCGTGACCAGCTTCGCCCCGATTCTGCCGAACAAGCCGACGCCGGCTCCCGAGACGCCGCCATTGCGCGGCGCCGATAGCGGCGGCTGGCAGTCGGGCGAGGCGACGCCGGCCGAGCCCCCGGCCAAGCGGGTCGAAGCGGCGCTGACCCGGCTCGACGGCGCCATGCTGAGGAGCTCCGACGCTCAGCTCGCCGCGCTCAAGGAGATGGACGAGACCCTCGCCACGACCCAGAAGCGTCTGCGCAGCGCGCTCGCCGAAACCGGGCTCGATGCCGAGAAGCTGTCGGCGCCGACCGCCTCCGCAGGAGGCATGGGCGGGCCCTTCGTGCCGGTCAAGCTCGACGCGTCTTCGGGGGCGTTCGAAGCGACGCTCAACGCGCTCCAGCCGCGCGTGGCATCGGTCATGCGCCTGCGCGGCGTGATCGAGCAATTGCCCCTCGGCCGGCCGATGGCTGGTGACCACGACTTCACCTCGAATTACGGCTACCGCACCGATCCGTTCACGCGCGGCCTCGCGATGCATACCGGCGTCGATTTCAGGGCCGAAACCGGCTCCTCGATCATGGCGACCGCGCCGGGCAAGGTCGTGATCGCCGAATACAATGGCGGCTACGGCAACATGGTCGAGGTCGAGCATGCCAATGGGCTGACGACCCGCTACGCCCATATGTCGGCGATCTCGGTCACGACCGGACAGATGGTGAAAGCCGGCACGGTCGTCGGCCGCGTCGGCACCACCGGCCGCTCGACCGGGCCGCACCTGCATTACGAAACCCGCATCAACGACGAGCCGGTCGATCCGACCCGCTTCTTGCGCGCCGGCAGCAAGCTGCTCGCCAACGCGCTCTGAGCCACGAGCCAGAAACGATAAAGGCCGCGCTTCGAGCGCGGCCTTTTTTGTTTGCGGTTCGGCGTGAAGCCCGGGATCAGTCGATATCCTCGACCTCGACCTGCGTGCCATAGACGCGCTGGGCCAGCGACGCTTCCATGAAGGGATCGAGCGCGCCGTCGAGCACCTCGGAGGGGGCCGTCGAGCTCACGCCCGTGCGCAGATCCTTCACCAGCTGGTAGGGCTGCAGCACATAGGAGCGGATCTGGTGGCCCCAGCCGATATCGGTCTTGGAGGCCTGCTCGGCATTGGCCTTCTCTTCCCGCTTCTTCAGCTCGACCTCGTAGAGGCGGGCTCGCAGCATGTCCCAGGCCTTGGCCCGGTTCTTGTGCTGGGAACGCTCCTGCTGGCAGGCCACCGCGATGCCGGACGGGATATGCGTGATGCGCACCGCCGAATCCGTGGTGTTGATGTGCTGCCCGCCCGCGCCTTGCGCGCGATAGGTGTCGATGCGGCAATCCGATTCCTTGACATCGATGACGATGCGATCGTCGACGACGGGATAGACCCAGATCGAAGCAAACGAGGTCTGGCGTCTCGCATTGGAGTCGAAGGGCGAGATGCGCACTAGGCGGTGCACGCCCGACTCGGTCTTCAGCCAGCCATAGGCATTGTGCCCCTTGAACTGGAGCGTCGCCGACTTGATGCCCGCGGTGTCGCCGTCCTGGTATTCGAGCGTCTCGACCTTGAACTTCCGCCGCTCACCCCAGCGCCGGTACATGCGCAGGAGCATCTCGGCCCAGTCCTGGCTTTCGGTGCCGCCGGCGCCCGGATGGATCTCGACATAGGTGTCGAGCATGTCGGCCTCGCCGGAGAGCAAGGTCTCGACCTGGAGGCGCGCCGCCTCGTCCTGCACGGCCTTGATCGCCTGCTCGCCCTCGGTGACGGTGGCGTCGTCGCCCTCCATCTCGCCGAGTTCGATCAGCGTCAGAGCGTCGTCGAGTTCGCGCTCAAGCTTGGTGATGCCCTCGATCTGGGTCTCCAGCGAGGTGCGCTCGCGCATCAGCTTCTGCGCGGCTTCGGCATCGTTCCAGAAATCGGGGCCCTCGGAGAGGGCGTTGAGTTCCGCTAGGCGGCGCTGGGCTTGATCCCAGTCAAAGATGCCTCCTCAGCAGTCCAATCGACTGCTTGGCGTTATCGAGCTGCGTCTGGATTTCGGGGCGCATGATTCCGTCTGGACGTCCTTGTGAGCAAAACGTGAGGGCTGAGATAGGGGCGAAAGGCCCGACTGTAAACGCCGGAGGCAACATCCCCTGCCCGTCGAGGCGGAATGAGCCGCCCGGGCTTAAAACGGAAACGCCCGGAGTGACCTCCGGGCGCTGCAATTCTCCTGCTGTCGACTCAGTAGAGCCCGCCGGTCCCTGAGCCGACGGCGCGGCCGCCGCCCGGACCCGCGCCGAGCGGCATGCTGCCGTCGCCGGCCGCGCCGATCACCGAATAGCTGTCCGGCGGCGCCGTGCCCGGCTTGAAGGCCTCGAGAATGCCGCCCTCGCCGCCTGCGCGCATGCCGCTCTTCGGATCGACGCGGATCAGCTTGATGCCGGCCGGGACGCGGAACGGCGTCGAGGGCTTTTCCTTCAGCGCGACGCTCATGAAGTCGCGGAAGATCGGCGCGGCGTACTGGCCGGCGGTGGCCGAGGTGCCAAGCGACTTCGGCTTGTCGAAGCCCATGTAGACGCCGACGGCGAGGTCGGGCGAGAAGCCGACGAACCAGACGTCCTTGGCATCGTTGGTCGTGCCGGTCTTGCCGGCGAGCGGCTTGCCGACCGACTTGACCACCGTCGCGGTGCCGGCATTGACCACGCCTTCGAGGATCGAGACCATCTGGTAGGCGGTCAGCGGGTCGAGCACCTGCTCGCGGTTGTCGACCAGGCGCGGCTCAGGCTGGTTCGCCCATTTCTCGGCGTTGCAGCCTTCGCAGACGCGCTGGTCATGCCGGAAGATCGTCGAGCCCGAACGGTCCTGAATACGGTCGATCAGGGTCGGCCGGATGCGCTTGCCGCCATTGACCAGCATCGAATAGGCCGCGGTCATGCGCATCACCGTCGTCTCGCCGGCGCCGAGCGACATCGACAGCACCGGCTGGAGGTCGTCATAGATGCCGAAGCGCCGCGAATACTCGGCGATCAGCGGCATGCCGACATCCTTGGCGAGCCGGACCGTCATCAGGTTCTTGGAGAACTGGATGCCGTAACGCAGCGTGCGCGGGCCGGTCGACTTGCCGTCGTAGTTCTCCGGCCGCCACATGCCGAGGCCCGCGCCCTGGTCGATCTCAATCGGGGCGTCGAGGACGATGCTCGACGGCGTATAGCCGTTGTCGAGCGCCGTCGCGTAGACGAAGGGCTTGAACGAGGAGCCGGGCTGGCGCAGCGCCTGCGTCGCGCGGTTGAACTCCGACTGATCGTGGCTGAAGCCGCCGACCATCGCCAGCACGCGGCCCGAGAACGGGTCCATCGCGACGATGGCGCCGTTGACCTCCGGCAGCTGGCGCAGGCGCGCGAAGCCCGGCCGGCTGTCCATCGGCTCGACATAGACGACGTCACCGACCGAGACGGCCTGCGAAACACGGGCGCGGCGGGTCCATTTGATGCCGTCGGCGGCGAGCGTCAGGATCTGGCGCTCCTTGTTGAGATGGCCGGCATTGTCGCGCAGCGGGTGCAGGCCGAGACGGGCGCTGTCGCCGTTGACCTCCAGCACGACGGCGAGCCGCCACGGCGCGACGTCGCCGAGCACGGGCAGTTCGCCGACGACGGCACCCCATTCCTTGCCGCCGATATCGAGTTTCTGGATGGCGCCGCGCCAGCCGCGCGCCTCGTCGAAGCGCACGAGACCGTCGACCAGCGCCTTGCGCGCCATCAACTGGGTCTTGGGATCGACGGTGGAACGGACGGAAAGGCCGCCTTCGAGCAGCTTCTTCTCGCCGTAGCGATCCTGCAATTCGCGGCGGATTTCCTCGGCGAAATAGCCGGCGGCGATCTGGTTCGGCGAGACGGTGCGCGGATTGACGCCGAGCGGCTGCTTCTTGGCGGTTTCGCCCGCTTCGCGCTTGACGTAGCCGTTCTCAACCATGCGATCGATGACGTAGTTGCGGCGTTCGATCGCGCGGTCGCGGTTGCGGAAGGGGTGAAGATCGGTCGGCGCCTTCGGCAGGGCGGCGAGATAGGCGGCCTCCTGCAGGTTCAGCTCATGCACCGACTTGCCGAAATAGTTCAGCGCCGCCGCGGCGATGCCGTAGCTGCCCTGCCCCGGTGCCGGCGCGCCGAGATAGATCTCGTTCAGGTAGAGCTCGAGGATCTTGTCCTTCGAATAGGTCGACTCGAGCTTCAGCGCGACGAGCGCCTCGCGAATCTTGCGCTCGATCGACTGCTCCGGGCTCAGGAAGAAGTTCTTCGCGACCTGCTGGGTGATGGTCGAGGCGCCCTGCGGCCGGCGGTTGGCGCCGCGGTTGCGGAAGTTCGAGATCGCCGCGCGAACCAGGCCTTCCGGATCGACGCCGACATGCTTGTAGAAATTCTTGTCCTCGGCCGAGAGATAGGCATCGACGACGAGCTTCGGCACGGCCTGAATCGGCAGATAGAGGCGCCGTTCGCGCGCATATTCGGCGATCAGGCTGCCGTCGCCGGCATGGACGCGGGTCATGACCGGCGGCTCATAGTTCCGCAGCTGCGCGTAATCGGGCAGATCACGCGAATAATGCCAGATCAGGCCGCCCGCGATGGCGGCGCCGATCACGAAAGCGATTGCGCCGGCGGCGAACAACCATCCGAAGATTCGCAGAACAAACCGCATCTCAGGCCCCGGACCCCGTAATTGCCATCGGCTGCGCCAAATCAGGGCGCTTCGCAAATCATAGCTATAACATGACGGAGATGGCGGAACCGTGGCCTTGCAACCACATTCCGCATCATCCGGCCGCCCTGACGTTACCAAAGGGCAGGCACCGACGATTCGGCCCTCCGCCCATCCCTGCCGCCGATGCGCCCCCAGCGCAACCGAGACGGCTAGTTCCGGCTTTCAGCTGCCTTGCCCACCGAAGCCCGCTCGCGGGCGAAATAATCCTCGATCGCCGCGGAGACGGCCGTCACCGCCTTGCCGCGCCATTCCGGCGAGTTCAGCAGTTCGGCATCCTTGGGGCTCGACATATAGCCGAGTTCGATTAGCACGGAGGGAACGTCCGGCGCGCTCAGCACCCAGAACCGCGCCGAACGCAGCGGGATCTTGTGCATCTTGATGGAGCCGCCGAGCTTCTCGACGAGATTGCGGGCGAAGACCCCGGTGAAGGTGCGCGTCTCGCGCCGGGCAAGGTCCATCAGGATGCCGGCGACGTCCTGCACCTCCTCGCTGGTCTCCAGGCCCGCGACGGCGTCGGCCTCGTTCTCCTTGGCCGCAAGGCGGGCAGCCTCGGCGTCGGTCGCCCGTTCCGAGCGGGTATAGACCGTCGCGCCGCGAACCTCCTGTGCCTGCGTCAGCGAATCGGCGTGGATCGAGATGAACAGGTCGGCCTGCTCGTTGCGGCCGAGCTGCACGCGATCGCCGAGCGAGACGAAGCGGTCATCGTCGCGGGTCATGACGATGCGATAGCGGCCATTGGCTTCGAGCTGTTCCTTCAGCGCCTTGCCGAAGGCGAGCACCACCGCCTTCTCGGCGATGGAGGCGACTGTCGCGCCCGGATCGATGCCGCCATGGCCGGGATCGATGACGATGGTGCGGCGGGTCTCGCCGGCGGTCTTGGCCGGCGATGGCACCGGAGCGGGAATCGCGGGTGCGGGTTTCAGCACCTTGCCGGCCTCGGCCAGAAAATCCGCCCGCGCCGTCTTCTTCAGTTCGATCGTCAGCTCGCCGAAGCCGCCGCGCACCGTCTTCACCTCGGCTTTGGCGATCACGGCGGGCTGGGCGAGGTCGATGATGATTCGGGCCTTGTCGGCCGTGAACAGGCCAAAGCGATAGCCGCTGACGAAGCCGGCGCTGCGCTTGGCCGAGGCTTGAATCTGAAAATTGGTCGAGGGCAGTTCGACGATGACCCGGTCCGGCGCCGCCTGCACCCAGGCATCGACCGCAACCGTCGAGGACAGCATCATCGTCAGGCGCACGGTCTCGCCGCTCTGCTCGATGCGGGCGTCGGTCGCGACCGGGTATTCGTTCTGCGGCCGGGGCTCCGGCTTCGGCTGCGCCTGTGTCAGGCCAGCCAGCGGAAGGCTCGCCAGCAGGCAGACGGCAGCCAGCGCGCACCGCAGCGCCCGGAATCGCCACGGCGCATCGCAACGGCTCGGATCGGCACGGCGGATGCACGAGAACAGTTGAACAATCCCGGTATTTATTACGAGGGTTTAACCATAACGGGGCTGAAATCCTAACAGCCCGTTACCATCTCTTCCCGAGACCGGGAACCGCCCTGCCGGAGGCGGGGTGAGATGCGCCCGTCATGTGACTTGCAAATCACCATCACCTGTCTGTAATGGAACAGGTTGCTTGTCAGCCTGCCTGAGGGACACATCCGGATCGTGCGATCCGTCGGCGTCCGAAGCAGACTGGGCTGCTGCTCCCCAGCGGAGTGGCGGCAACAAGACGACCGCAACGGATCGTCCGCAGACGGTTGGCATCGGGATTGCGTGTTTTCTGCGCCCTGCCCTGTCTTGCGAGCGTGCAAACGCGATGCGCCTGGCTGCCTGGCCGGAGCATCGCAGGTCAGGACAGATGACGGGGCATAAGACGCCGCTAGCACCATCGGTGAACCGTCCGAACCTGCGGAACCGCGCCGGGCTTTGCGCCCGGGTTGCTGTTCCGAGCCGCCTTCCTGTCTCGACCGCTTCCTCCTCCCTCCTGCAACATGCCGGCTCGCTCCGGCCTTTTCGCGGCGCCCCTGCCCGCGGCGGCGGATTCGCATCCGTAGCCGCGCGGCCCCGGTCGGCGGCCGCGCCAATGGAAATGTCTTATGGCCAACAAGATGCTTATCGATGCCACCCACCCGGAGGAGACCCGGGTCGTGGTGGTCCGCGGATCCCGCGTCGAAGAGTTTGATTTCGAATCCGCCAGCCGAAAGCCGCTCCGCGGCAATATCTATCTCGCCAAGGTGACCCGCGTGGAGCCCTCGCTCCAGGCGGCCTTCGTCGAGTATGGCGGCAACCGCCACGGCTTCCTCGCCTTTTCCGAGATCCATCCCGACTATTACCAGATTCCGGTCGCCGACCGGCAGGCGCTGCTCGAGGACGAGGCCCGCGCCGAGCGTGACGAGGAGCGCGACGAGGAGCGCCGCGAGAAGCGCGGCCGCCGCGACCGTGGCCGCCGCGGCGATCGCGACAACCGCGCCAAGAAGGCTGCCGCCGACGAGACCGTCTCGGCCGAGGTCGAGCAGAACGGCGAGGAGCGCGTCGAGACCGACGGCAAGGAAGCCGCCATGGTCAACGAGGGCGGTCCGGCCTTCGGCGAGTTCTTCGCCCCGGACGTCGCCGAATCGACCACCGAGGACTCCGCCCCGAATGCCGCGCCGCTGACCTTCGAGACCGTCGAGACGAGCGTCTCGGTCGAGGAGACCGTCGTTTCGGTCGAAACCTCGGATAGCGCCGAGACCGAGGCGCGCAAGCCGTCCGAGGACGACAGCGACGACGAGAACGGTGACGAGGATGCCGAGGAGGCTCCCGAGCAACTCGGCGGCGGCGACGCCCTCGACGACATGCCGGAGCGGCCGGTGCGCCATTCGCGCCGCCAGTACAAGATCCAGGAGGTGATCAAGCGCCGCCAGATCATCCTGGTCCAGGTCGTCAAGGAAGAGCGCGGCAACAAGGGCGCGGCGCTGACCACCTATCTCTCGCTCGCCGGCCGCTATTCGGTGCTGATGCCGAACACCGGCAAGGGCGGTGGCATCTCGCGCAAGATCACCAATGCCGAGGACCGCAAGCGCCTGAAGGAAATCGCCCAGGAGCTGGAGGTCCCGGAGGGGATGGGCCTGATCCTGCGCACGGCCGGCGCCTCGCGCACCAAGGTCGAGATCCGGCGCGACTACGAATACCTGATGCGGATGTGGGAGAGCGTGCGCGAGCTGACGCTGGCCTCCGTCGCTCCGTCGCTGGTCTATGAGGAGGGCAACCTCGTCAAGCGCTCGATCCGCGACCTCTACAACAAGGATATCGACGAGGTTCACGTCGCCGGCGAGAGCGCCTATCGCGAGGCAAAGGACTTCATGCGCATGCTCATGCCGAGCCATGCCAAGAGCGTGAAGCCCTATCGCGAGCAGACGCCGCTCTTCGCGAGCTTCGGCGTCGAGAGCCAGCTCGACGCGATGTTCTCGAACACGGTGACGCTGAAATCCGGCGGCTATCTCGTCATCAACCAGACCGAAGCGCTGGTCGCGATCGACATCAACTCGGGCCGCTCGACCCGCGAGCACAATATCGAGGACACCGCCCTCAAGACCAATCTCGAAGCGGCGGAGGAAATCTCCCGCCAGCTGCGCCTGCGCGACCTCGCCGGCCTCATCGTGATCGATTTCATCGACATGGAGGAGAACCGGAACAACCGCGCCGTCGAGAAGAAGCTGAAGGAGTGCCTGAAGGACGACCGCGCCCGCATCCAGGTCGGCCGCATCTCGGCCTTCGGCCTGCTGGAGATGTCGCGTCAGCGCATCCGCACCGGCGTGCTCGAATCGTCCTCGGTGCCCTGCCCGCATTGCGCCGGCGCCGGCATGATCCGCTCGACCCCGTCGGTGGCGCTGCAGATCCTGCGCGCGCTGGAGGAGACGCTGATCAAGAGCGCCTCGCACAACCTCACCGTCCGCACCCGGCCGGAGGTCGCGCTCTACGTCCTCAACCAGAAGCGCGCCCATCTCGCCGATCTCGAGACCCGCTTCAACATCGCCATCACCGTCTCGACCGACGCGAACCTGCTGGGCACGCGCTATTTCGAGGTCGAGCGCGGCGAGTTCGTCGGCAATGAGGGTCGGATCGTCCCGACCAGCTTCAAGGCCGAGGCGATCGCGTCCGACGTCGACGACGAGGCGCTCGACGCTGCCGCCGAAGCGGCCGCCCTCGACGCCGAGACCGGCGGCAATGAGGCGACCGCCGAAGAGGCGCAGGGCCAGTCCGAGCGTGGCGAGGGCGAGAATGGTCGCCGCCGTCGTCGCCGCCGTCGTCGCCGGCGTGGTGGCGAGCGTGACGAGCAGGGCCAGCAGCTCGATGGCGCGCAGGGTGACGACGAAGGTGACGATGGCGAGGAAGACGGCGACGAGGCCGTGACGCCGGCCGCCGCCGAGCCGGTCGCAGAAGCCGTGGCCGAGGCCGCTCCCGAGCCGGTCGCCGAGGAACCTGCGGCCGAGCCCGCCAAGCCGAAGCGCAGCCGCGCCCGCAAGCCTAAGGCCGAAGCCGCCAAGGAGACCGAGGCCACGGCCGAGACCGTCGCGGCAGAGGCTGCTCCCGCCGAGGCCGAGAAGCCGAAGCGCAGCCGCTCGCGCAAGAAGGTAGTTCCGATCACCGAGGGCGGCGAGGCCGCCGCTGAGGCCGTTCCGGCCCCTGCCGAGGCGAAGGTCGAGGCTCCGGCTGCCGCTCCCGAGGCCGTCGCGGCTCCGGCCGAACCGGCCCCGGCGCCCGAGCCCGCCCCGGTCAAGGCACCGGCGGAAGAGCCCGTCGCGGTCGTGCTGACGGAGCCGGACCCGAACCGGCCCAAGCGCGGCGGCTGGTGGAACAGGCTCGCCGGCCGTTCCTGATCGCGCCGACCAGATCCGCTGAATGACGAAGCCCGCTGCATCCCGCAGCGGGCTTTCTCTTTTCACGGGCCGGCAAACCGGTCAGGATCGCTAACCGGAGACCGCTCGACAGAGGCAGGAGCCGATGCCGCCGCCACGCAATCGCGAGCGCATGGTCATGATCGCGCTGGCTGGGACAGGCCTGACCGGCCTCGCCTATCTCGCCTGGAGCGCGATCGGCTGGTTTGGGGTTGGACTGCTCGGGCTGCTGGTCCTGTTCATCGCCATCCGCGTGGAGCTCGAAGACAATCGCCCCGTCGGCCATCAGATGACGCCCGGTCTCTATGCCGGGCAGTATCACAACGAGGCCGGACAGGGGCATGCCGAACGCGCCGGGCGCAGCTCGGAGAGGCTGGCTTTGACCAGCTCCGCCCGCCTCGCCAGCCTTTTCGGCGCCGTGCTGACGGCGGCCGGATTCGGCCTGTTCTTGCTGCTGTAGCGGCCAGCTTCAGCTCGCAGTCGGCGCAAGCGGGCTCGGCGGCGGCACGGTCGAGATCGCGGCGGCTGCGTGGCTATGCTGCGAACCGCCTTCGCCGCCGCGCACCGTGACGGCGTTCGAGGCGAAGGGCACATGCGCATCGTTCAGCGCGCGATAGACTCGCTTCAGCGACTCACGCTGCAGCATCGAGGCCTGGCTCGGCTTGGCGGTGAATTTCAGCCTGATGACGATGGCGCTGTCGGTGATGTCGGCGACGCCCTGCATCTTCAGCGGGGCGATGAAATGCGGCCCGTATTCAGGGTCCTCCAGCAGGGCGATGCCGGTCTTCTTGATCGCCTTGCGGGCCTGCTCGATATCGGCGGAATGGTCGAGGCGGACGTTGAACTTGATCGTCGCCCAGTCGCGGCTGGCATTGGTCAGCGACTGGACCTGGCCGAAGGGCACCGTGTGGATCTGGCCGCTCTGGTGGCGCAATTGCATCGAGCGCAGCGAAATCTTCTCGACCGTGCCCTTGAGCCGGCCGGTATCGACATATTCGCCGACGCGGAAGGCGTCCTCCAGCATGAAGAACACGCCGGAGACGATATCGCGCACCAGGGCCTGCGAGCCGAAGGAGAGCGCGAGGCCGAGGATGCCGAAGCCTGCAAGCAGCGGCCCGATATCGACGCCCAGCCGCGACAGCACGATGAGAATGGTGAGGCCGAGCACGGCTCCGAGCACGACGCCTCGCAGAACCGGCAGCACCGTCGCCAGCCGGCTCGGGACGCCTTCCTCGTGTGCGGCATCCTCATCGGCGGGCCCGACGACGCGTCGCTTGGGCGTATAGGCTTCGAAGAAGGCATGCAGGAAGACGAGCGCCACCCAGCCGACAAAAGCGAAGATCGCGACGCCGGCGGTCTGGCGCATCACGGCGCCGAACTGCGCCGAACTGACACCGAGCAGGAGTCCGGCCCAGAGGCGGGCCAGCACGAAGAATCCGGCCGCCCATAGCGCCCCCACCGCCGCCGCGCGCAGGGCCGCGCCGCCGGCACGCCGCATCGGAATGGCGCCGTGCTCCTCCTCGTGCCGCATCGCATGGCAACGCATCAAGCTGGCGATGCCGACGGCCAGGATCGGAATGATGACGATCGCCACCTGCGTCGTCGCCGCGGCCTCGGCCCAGCGCCCGCCATTCGACATCATCGCCGCGGCGCTGCTGACCATCCAGAGCAGCACCGTCGTGGCGATGTAGAACCAGGCGGTTCCGTTCGCGATCAGCCGCCGGATCGGGCCGGGCTCGGACGAGCCGGAGAGGACGAGCGCGGCCAGATCGTGCCTTCCGTCATGGAACCACCAGATCTTGAAGAGCGTAATGGCCAGCCCGGTCAGCGCGATCAGCCCCGTCACCGGCCGCGGGCCGGCGCTGACATGATGCGCGAGCAGGATTCCGGTCACGATCAGCGGCGTCAGGATCGCGTAGGCGACCAGCCGCCGGAAATGCACCTCGGCGCGCGGCAGCGGCATGATCCGTCGGTCCGGCGCCCCCGGCGCGATCAGGAAGCGGCCGACGGCGATGTAGAGCGCGCCGATCGCCGCGCCGTTGGCGCCCGTCGTGAGCGCGATATAGGCGAGGTCGTTCTCCGGCAGCCAGGCATTGCGGGCGCCCCTCGCCACGGCCAGGGCCAGCAGGATCGTGGCGACGTCCTGGAGCAGCCCCCAGGCCGACGCGGTGAGGCGCGGCGTGAATTCCGGCCCGGCAGACTGCATCCTGCGCGTGAACCAACGGGCAGAGGCGATCCGGAAGGCGAAAGCGGCGGCGAGCGCAAGACAGATGATCCAGAAGATGCGCCAGCCGGCGGACAGGCCTTCGCGGCCGTTGAGATTGCGCAACCAGGCCCGGCCCCAATTGTCAGGCAGTTCGGCGATCGCGGGGATCGAGGTGCCGCCATATTCGACGCCGTCGATGAAACGGTCGACGAGCGCGTTGACCTCGGCCTGGAAGCCGTCCTCGTCGGCCATCGACGGGGCGGGCGCAGGCTGAGCCGCAGCAGGCTTCGCCTTGCCGGCAGGCTCGGCCGGGGTTGCCGCAGCGGGGGCTGCAGCCGTTGCGCCGCCGACCCTGATCTCGACCTGCCGCCCCGGTGCGGACAGGGCATCGACCATCTTGCGGATAGCCTCCGGCGTCTCGTCGCCGCGCAGGTTGAGAACCACGGAGGATTGGCCCTCGGCCATCGCCGGAGCAGTCGAAGAGAGACATGCGAAAGCGAACGCCAGCCAGCCGAAGAGCACGGCCAGTCGGGCAACGTTTCGCCGCGGGACGGATGCGCCCGGTGCAGCGACGTTCATGGCAGGTCTCCGTGCTATCCCACGGCTACAGAATGCTGAGATTCCGCGAATTCTGGCAAGCCATTCGCGACGCAGAGAAAACCGCTTCTCAGCGCTTCTTCATCCAGGCGCCGATCCGCGTCACCGCCTCCTCGCATTCGCCGAGCGAGCCGGCGAAGGAGAGCCTGATCGTACGGGCACCTCGCGCCTCGTCGAAATCGAGCCCGGGCGTGATCGCGACGCTGGCTTCCTCGAGGACGCTGCGGCAGAAGGCCATCGAGTCGTTCGAGTACCGGCCGATGTCGAGATAGATATAGAATGCGCCGTCGACGGGCAGGAAATCGCCCAGCCCGATCTCCGGCAGGGCCTTGAGCAGGAAGGCGCGGTTCTGAGCATAGCCCGCCTTGATCGCCTCGCATTCCTCCGTCGCATCGAAGGCAGCCTCGCCCGCCACCTGGCTGAGATAGGGCACCGAGATCGAGAAATTCTGCTGCAGGCGCTCGATCGTACGCACCAGCCGCTGCGGCACGACGAGCCAGCCGACGCGCCAGCCGGTCATGCAGTAGTACTTGGAGAAGGAGTTGACGATGATCGCGTCCGGATCGGCCGCCAGCGCCGTCGTCGCCGGGGTTTCGTAGGTCAGGCCGTGATAGATCTCGTCGGAGATGTACCAGAGCCCGAGCCTGCGGCAGCAGGCGGCGACATCGGTGATGGCCTCCGGCGCCATCACCACGCCGGTCGGGTTCGCCGGGCTCATCGTCAGCACGCCGGCGAGTGGCTTCTCGCGATGGGCACGCTCGATCAGGTCCGGCGTCAGCGCGAAACGCGTCTCGGGGCCGACCTCGATCGCGACCGGCTCCAGCCCGAGCGCGATCAGGATATTGCGATAGGCCGGATAGCCCGGCGCCGTGATCGCGATGCGCGAACCCGGCTGGAAACAGGCGAGGAAGGCGAGGATGAAGCCGCCGGACGAGCCTGTCGTGACGACGACGCGCTCGGCCGCCACCTCCACGCCATAAGCGTCACGATAATGACGCGCGATGCGATCCCTCAGCGAATCCGTGCCGAGCGCCTGCGTGTACCCGATCCTGCCGTGCTCCAGTGCGCGGGCTGCCGCGGCGCGGATCGAGGCGGGCGTCGGCGCCGAGGGCTGGCCGACCTCCATATGCACGACCGAGCCGCCGCGGCGCTCGATGGCCGCCGCCTGGTTCATCACGTCCATGACGATGAAGGGCGCGACGCGCTCGGCACGCTCGGCCAGAGCGGGCAAGGCGGCGGGCGCAATCAAGGGCTTCTGCATCGGCTTGTCCGGTTTCGCGAAGAGGCCCGTTCGCGTAGCCGAGCCTGTGGCGGCCTGCAACCATCGGCCGCATCCGTTGGCAGAGCTGTGATTTGACCTTCGCCCCCCGAACACCCACAAGCTCGCGGCTGGAAGCGCTGCTTCGGTCGCGGTTTGCCGCCCGGCGGCTTTGAAAAGGATGACGAGATGGCTTTCCCGACCCTCACCAGCCTGGCGCGTGCCTGCCTGCGGCCTGCCGCCGTTGCGCTCGGCCTGTGGCTCGCGGCCTCCGCCGCGCCGGCCCTGGCGCAGGGCCAGCCGCTCTCGCCGGAGCAGCGCAAGGCGGTGACCGACCTGATCCGCGAGACGATCCTGAAGAACCCCGAGATCATCCAGGACGCCCTGATCGAGCTGGAGCGCCGCAACACGGTCGCCCAGGCCGATGCCCAGCGCAACGCGGTCGCCGCCGAGAAGGCCCGCATCACCGATCCCGCGACCTCGGTCATCATCGGCAACCCCGATGGCGACATCACCCTCGTCGAGTTCATGGATTACAATTGCGGCTACTGCAAAAGGGCGATGGAGGACGTGACCGCGCTCTCCAAGGCCGACCCGAAGCTGCGCGTCGTGCTCAAGGACTTCCCGATCCTCGGGCCTGATTCGGTCGAGGCCAGCCGCGTCGCCGTCGCCGCCAAGAACCAGCTGCAGGGCGCGAAATATTTCGAGTTCCACAACAAGCTGATGGCCGTGAAGGGCAAGGTCAACGCCGCCAAGGCGCTCGACATCGCCAAGGAAGCCGGCGCCGACATCGCCCAGCTGAAGAAGGACATGGAGGCCCCGGCCACCAAGGCCGCGATCGAGGACACCGTCGCGCTCGGCGACCGTCTCGGCCTGACCGGCACGCCGGCCTTCATCATCGGCGACGAGATCGTCTTCGGCGCCGTCGGCCAGGCTGCCCTCAAGGCAAAGATCGATTCGGTGCGCCGCTGCGGCAAGACCGACTGCGCCGGCTGAACCATCGTTTCCATATGCCCAACCGGGCCGGCAGGGTGCTTCAGGCTTCCCCTGCCGGCCTTCAACGTTTAAGAGGGCGGCTCCTGCCGCCCACGCGCGGTGCCGGAATCAACGCCCTCGATGGTCGCCGTCCACGTCCTGAACGGACCCAATCTCAACCTGCTCGGAACGCGCGAGCCCGGAACCTATGGCGCGGTCACCTTGGCCGGCGTCGAGGAACGCCTGCGCCGCAAGGCCGAGGCTGCGGGCGTCGACCTCACCTTCCGCCAGACCAATTTCGAAGGCGAGCTCGTCACCTTCATCCAGCAGGCGGGCCTGGCCGGCGCCGGCATCATCATCAATGCGGGCGCCTATACCCACACCTCGGTGGCCCTGCGCGATGCGATCAAGGGCGTCGATGCGCTGGCGATCGAGGTCCATATCTCGAACGTGCATGCGCGCGAGGAATTCCGGCACCATTCCTACATGGCACCGGTCTGCGTGGGCGTGATCTGCGGCTTCGGCGTCGCGAGCTATGATCTGGCTCTCGACGCGATCGTGCCGCTGCTGGAAAAGCGGGCGGCCAAGGCCGCCTGAACCCTTTTGAACGGGAGCGCGGCCCGATCGTCGCCTCCATCCGAATATCCGAAGAAGACGGTGATACCCGCCATGGCGACCAAGAGCCCGATCGACCCCGAACTTGTCCGCGAGCTCGCCGAGCTCCTGAACCAGACCGATCTCACCGAGATCGAGGTCGAGAAGGGCGACCTGCGCGTCCGCGTCGCCCGCAACATCTCGACGACCGTCCAGGTCCCCGCCGCGGCGCCGATGGTCGCGATGCCGGCCCCGGTCGCCGCAGCCGCCGCTGCGCCCGTCGAGGCCAAGCCGACCGCCGCCCATCCCGGCGCCGTGCCTTCCCCGATGGTCGGCACCGCCTATCGCCGCCCCTCGCCCGATGCCAAGCCCTTCGTCGAGATCGGCAGCGTCGTGAAGCAGGGTGAGCGCATCCTGCTCGTCGAGGCGATGAAGACCTTCAACGACATCGTCGCGCCCCGCGCCGGCAAGGTCACGGCCATCATGGTCGAGGACGGCCAGCCGGTGGAATACGGCGAGCCGCTGCTGGTGATCGAGTGAGCGCGGCGCCTCGCGCTGCCGGGTCCGATTTGGGTTTCAAGATGTTCGACAAGATCCTGATCGCCAATCGTGGAGAGATCGCGCTGCGCGTGCTGCGTGCCGCCAAGGAGCTCGGCATCGCGACCGTCGCGGTGCACTCCACGGCCGACGCCAACGCCATGCATGTGCGCCTCGCCGACGAGAGCGTCTGCATCGGGCCGCCGCCGGCTCGCGAGAGCTATCTCAACATCCCCGCCCTGATCGCCGCCTGCGAGATCACCGGCGCCGATGCGGTCCATCCCGGCTACGGCTTCCTCTCCGAGAACGCCCGCTTCGCTGACATCCTCGACCGCCACAACATCACCTTCATCGGCCCCAAGGCCGAGCATATCCGCTCGATGGGCGACAAGATCGAGGCCAAGCGCACCGCCAAGCGCCTCGGTATCCCCTGCGTGCCGGGTTCCGAGGGCGGCGTCGCCGACGAGGCCGAGGCCATGCGGATCATCCGCGAGATCGGCCTGCCCGTGATCATCAAGGCCGCTTCCGGCGGCGGCGGCAAGGGCATGAAGGTGGTGCGCAACGAGGAGGAGGTTCCCGTCCTGCTCGCCACCGCCCGCAGCGAGGCCAAGGCCAATTTCGGTGACGACGCGGTCTATATCGAGAAGTACCTCGAGAAGCCGCGCCATATCGAGATCCAGGTGCTCGGCGACGGCCGCGGCAACGCCATCCATCTCGGCGAGCGCGACTGCTCGCTGCAGCGCCGCCACCAGAAGGTCTGGGAAGAAGGCCCCTCGCCCGCCCTCAACGCCGGCGAGCGTGACCGGATCGGCGAGATCTGCGCCAAGGCGATGCGCGAGCTGCAATATCGCGGCGCCGGCACGATCGAGTTCCTCTACGAGGACGGCGAGTTCTACTTCATCGAGATGAACACCCGCATCCAGGTCGAGCATCCGGTCACCGAGATGATCACCGGGATCGACCTCGTCAACGAGCAGATCCGCATCGCCGCGGGCGCGCCGCTCTCGCTCAAGCAGTCCGACATCATCATCGAGGGCCATGCCATCGAGTGCCGGGTCAATGCCGAGCATCACGCGACCTTCCGCCCCTCGCCCGGCAAGATCGCCTCGTTCCACACGCCGGGCGGCCTCGGCGTGCGCGTCGATTCGGCGGCCTATCAGGGTTACACGATCCCGCCGCATTACGATTCGCTCGTCGGCAAGCTGATCGTCCATGGCCGCAACCGCGACGAATGCCTGATGCGCCTGCGCCGCTCGCTCGACGAGTTCGTCGTCGACGGCGTCGACACGACGCTGCCGCTGTTCCGCACGCTGGTGCGCAACCAGGACATCCTCAACGGCGACTACAACATCCACTGGCTCGAGAAATTCCTCGCCGCCGGCGGCATGGGCGAGCCGGAGGCCTGAGGCTTCGGCAGCTCCCGAAACGAAAAAGCCCCTCGCGATGCGAGGGGCTTTTTTCTTGTCCGCTGCAATGGGCAGCTCGTTCTCAGATCGTCTCCAGCAGGCCCTTCATCAGCGACTGGCGCGGTGCGATCGAGGAGATGAGCCCGTATTCCTGCAAGGTATGCGCGCCGTCGCCGTCGATGCCGAGCCCGTCGAGGGTGGGCACGCCGAGCGCCGCGGTGAAATTGCCGTCCGAGCCGCCACCCGTCATCGGGCAGTCCTGCAGGTCGAAGCCGACATCGGCCGCAACCTTGCGCGCGAGTTCGAACAAGGCGGCCACCTCCGCCGACTTCTCATAAGGCGGCCGGTTCATGCCGCCGGTGATGCGCAGCGCGACATCGGGATCATGCGGCTTCAGGCTGAGGATGCGGTTCTCCATCATCGTGCCGTCGGCGAGCGTGGTGACGCGGCAATCGACACTGAACCAGGCATGCTGCGGAATGACGTTCGCCGCCGTGCCGCCGCCGACCAGCGCGACGCTGGTGGTGATGCCGCGCGCATAGTCGGTCATGCCCTCGATCGCGAGGATCTGGTGCGCCGCCTCGCGGATGGCGCTGCGCCCGTCGGCATGTTTCGAACCGGCATGGGCCGGACGGCCCTCCAAGCGGACGTCGAAACGGCCGACACCCTTGCGCGCGGTCACGATCTTGCCGCCCTGCCGGGCCGGCTCGGTGACGAGCACCGCCTTCGATCCCTTGCCGATCTCCTCGATCAGCGCGCGGCTGGTCGGCGAGCCGATCTCCTCGTCCGGCGTGAACAGGAAGACCATCGGCCGCTTGGCCGAACCTGCCACCGCGACCTGCTTGAAGGCCTGCAGGGCGAGCCAGGCACCGCCCTTCATGTCGTAGACGCCGGGGCCATAGAGCCGGTCGCCTTCGATCCTGACAGGCAATTCCCTGGCGCTGGTGCCGACCGGGTGCACCGTGTCGAGATGCGACATCACGGCGACGCCAGGCTGGCCGTTGTCGAGCCCGGCACGCAGCATCACCATGTCGCCGAGCCCGTCACGGCCGGGAATGCGCTCGACCGCGATCGGCAGGCCGGCGACCTCCTTCTGGACGAGGTCCATCATGCCGTTCAATCCGGCGGGATGACTGGTGGGGCTCTCAAGCGCGACCCAGACGGAGAGCGCGGCGGCGGCTTCTTGCTGATTCATGGCGCGATGTTCTCCGAAGAAGGCGGTACCGTGCAAGGCAGGCTGCATGCGCCCTATGCAGGGCAGCAGCGCAACCGATATTCGTGTCACGAACGAAAGCGAGCGGAGTTGTGCCCCATGAACGATGGCTGACGACGTTTCTGTGAAGCGTTTCGCATCGACGGTGAATTCTGCTCTTGCCAAGCCGGATCGCATTGATTAGACCCCGGCTCACCAACGCGGCGCTGCACGAAGCGCCCTGTCGTTGGGGGATCGTCTAACGGTAGGACCCCAGACTCTGACTCTGGTTGTCTAGGTTCGAATCCTAGTCCCCCAGCCACTTCCCTAAGTGGTTGATTTTAAAGAGAAATTCAAAAGCGCCGTAACAGCCGTCCGTAACAGTTGGACGTAGCGCGGCCCGGCTGTCGCGGTTTCGCTTGCGACATACTCCCTCCCCTGTAAATTCCAGTCGCTCGTGCGGGGGACTAAAGCGATGCCGTTTTCGACTTTAACTGATCCTGTCGATCTCGCGCGGGCTCAAGCGGCTCTAGAATCAGTTTGGGCTGAGGTGCAGGACGGGGTGCCAGCGGATCGCGTGGCATCCGAACGCATCCGGCTTTCTTACATCATCGCGAACCTCGCCCCGGTCGCTCTCGATGAGGACGAACTTGTGCAAAAGGCGCTGGACCGTTTCCGCACCACTCCCTGAAGCGCCTTGACTCGCACTCGGCTTTTGTTCCTATTTTGTTCTCATAACGAGGACAGAAGTCATGTCAGCGCAGCCGGCCGAGATTGACGACGACAAGGACGCCCTTGAGTGGGAACTGATCGAACTGGTTGAAGAGCATGGCAGCGAGCGTGCGGCGCTTCGGGCGCTTTTGCACGACTTCCATGTGCTGCTTGCCGATGCCGACAAGGCAGTCTCGCGCGGTTTCGTCCGTGGCGTGTTCTCGGAGGGCGCTAGGGCGCCCCACGTTGTCGGGGAGGATCAGTGATGGTCCAGCGGACGAAGCGGTCCCTGCCCCTCGGCAAGATTGAAGAGATGCAGCGCGAGGTAAAGGACTTCGAATGGAAGGTGCGGAGGTGGGCGGCCGAAGTGCCTATCGCGAGCAGCGTCTATCTCGCACTCGATCCACTCAATCACTCACTTCAGTTGATGACGCGCGTCTTGAACGGCGAAAGAGATGGCAGCGGGTTTGAGCGGCGCTATGGGGAGGGAGGCCTTGAGTAGGCCAAGGAACTCCCTGCGAAATCGCTGGGGATAGCTGACTTAGGATCTACGATTAAGTAGCTGCTAGCGTAGATTCAGCTTCATCGGTCGGGGCGAAAGGGCTTTGTATGAACGATATCGTTCCAACCCAATCTGGCCAAGGTATCGGTCCTTGGCTTGGGGAATGGATTGCAAATGGCAAGCTTCCCGGTGCCGTAAAGGCCATCGCGCATGTTGTTGGCGCAACAGGCAACTTGCTAGCGGCCGGAATTGATATCGGCAAAGCGAAGGCTGACCAAATCTCGCAAGGAATTAAGGACGAGACCGAAGCTCGCTCGGTAATGAAAGCAGCGTTGGCACGTCAAGCATCGGAAATGCTTCCCGAACATAAGGAGTTTGCCCATCGCGCTATGCAGCGCTGGTTTGCAGACGAGTTACGGAAGCAATCAAATCGGGAAGCTGTCGCTGAGCTTGCCGCTGAATCGATTGCGAGCGCCCCACCTGAGCAAATCGATCAAGAGCCAAGTGAAGATTGGCTAAATGTCTTCAGTGAGCATGCCGAAAAAGCATCTACAGATAGAGTAAGAACCTTGCTTGGAAAGATACTTGCGGGAGAAATTAGAAAGCCCGGAGAATTTCCTATATCTGCACTGCGGATTCTTGCTTCAACTGATGCGGAAGGCATGATTCTATTCAGTAAAATTTGCTCTGTCACTTCGGAGGCAGGCTATATCATTAGGACGGAATTTTTTAATTCTGGAATTGGATTGGATGATGTCCACGATCTTGAGGCCTATGGCCTTGTTCAGGCCGGCCCTCTTCTAAGTAGAGTTTTTGATTACCAGAAAGGAGACAAATCATTTCTTGTGTATAGTGGCTATTGCATTGCAATAGATGCACTTGTTGATTTCAGAGAGAATATGCCATCTGTATTTCTTACTAAAGCTGGAATGGCTATATATAGGATTATGGACATAGCTCCAGATACAGATGGCGTAAGAGCAGCAGCCGAATTCATTGAAAATAAACTACGTGGAAAAGCTGAAGTGAGCTTTTGTAGTATTCACGAGAGGCGTATACTGGATAGCGTCAAAATCGGGTAATCAGAGAGGCCCGCCGATGTGCACCGGCGGGCTCCATGTCGTAGATCGCCCTGGCCTGCCGGCCGCTATTCGGCCGTCTCGGCATTGAGGGCAGCTCGCATCATCAACAAGAGCTGCCCCTTCGTCGCGTTGTGCAGGCCTCCGCATTCGCTGAGATATTCGCCAATGTGAGCAGCGGTCGGTTCGGCAGCAAGCAGCCCGGCGTCGTCAGCGGGATACTTCGCTGCGGCTTCGGCGACCATCTGGCGAACGGCAGGGTTCAAAGCCATCATTCGCCTTCCTTCAGGTCCGCAGCGATCCAGCCGCGCGCGATGTCGCGCGCCACGAACAGGTTCGCTTCGTCGCTATCGCTAGCCTGAGCCTTTTTCGTCCGCTCGCCATATCGGACTACGATCATCTGACCGTCGCGCTGCCAAGACGCGATGATCTCGCCATATGGCGTCTTCATCTTGAAATGGTTCATTTTCGCTCCTGTGCTGACAGGGGCGTCAGCCTTGGAGCTTATAGCCAAGTCGCGATAGCGAACGCAGTAGATTGCTGACACGCTCCTGCGATTCGCCCTTATTCAAGCCCGCGCGCCCGGCGCCGCTGGCGCTCTTCCAGCCGATCCTCAAGGCACATGATCGGCCAGATATCGGCGTCGCCTAGAATCTCGATGATGGTGCTGCGGAGATCGTAACCGGGATCGACGTGCGCCATTGCGAGGCGGTCAACCAGCGTGCGGTGCGTTTGGTCGGCGAGGTAGGAAGCGTGATTGATCGGGCTCATAGGCTTGTCTCTGGCGCCAGTGATTTGGCAGCCAAAGACTCGCACGGAGGGAACCACTCCGCAATAGCCGCGTATGAAAATTAGCAAATAAAAACAATAACTTAAGTAAGTTCTTACTTACTTTTTTCGCCACGAAAAACCCCTCGCGAGCTTGACCATCGCGAGGGGTTCAATCCGCCATTGCCGGTGAGGACCGGCAATCTGTCTTGGCGGAGTGCCAGCCTCGGCGTTTGAGGGGTGAGGCTGGCGATAACGTTATAGCGCATTCGCCGGTGCGACTGCTGGTGATCGTCAAAACTTTCCGAAGCCCTCGGGCTGGGCTGGCTCGGGCTGGGCCTCCGCCTTCTTCTTCCTGCGCTCGTAACTCGCCTTCGCCCGGTCCCTCGCGGCCTGCTTGTCGGCCTCGATCTGCTCCGGGGTGCTCCGCGCCTCCCGGCGCACGCGCTCGCCCTTCGACTTCGCGGCCTTCTTCTCGGCGCGGCGCTCCGGGGTCTGGCCGCGCTCATAATCGCGAATGGGACGGCCAGCGCTGGCCGCATACGCAATTCGGGAAGCCTCGTTGTTCGCGTCCTTGGTGCCACGCGCCTTGGCGGCTTCGTAAGTGTCCGGGTTGGCGAGGTAAGAACGATGGCGCGCCATTGCCGCGTCAATCGCCGCCTTGAAGCGCCCGGCGGCATGGGAAGCGGCAGCTATCGACTCAGGCTCGTCAAGCTCCGCTGGCTGGGATTCAGGGGCGGCGTCAGGCTGTTCGGCTGGCACCTCAATCGCATCGATCTCCGCAATAATGTCGTTCGGGTCTGCGCGACCAGCATGTTGCGGCCCGGATTCATTCCACATATAATAAACCTATCGCATGGTGAGCGGTGACGGCTGGCAGCCGGAAGAATTCGAAGGCTCCAACGTTCCAGCGTTGGGGCCTTTTCTTTTGTCAGGCCAGCGCCTTTTCGATCTGTCCAACAAGGTCTTCGGCGAGATCAACCGGGAAGCTCGGCGAGTTGTCTAACTTCTGTGCGCCGGTGCCGTAGAACGGGAGCATCAGGCGGATACCTGGTCCCTTCTTCACGACACCGTAGGGGACGGCAGCGAACGGCTCGATGGTGCCGGCGCCGGTGTCGATAGCCGCGCGCAGCGAAGTAACAACCTTCCCCGCCATGTCACGGTCGAGCGCGACAGGCTCGGCGCCGTCGATGGCTATAGTGATGCCGCCTTCCACCTTGCCGATGACGATGCCAGGGATGTCGGCGGGGATCACGCCATTCTCAACGCAAGAGCGAAGCCACTGGCTGATGACGCCGGCAGAAGTCGTATCGATGGCTTCAGCGACGGCCTTCAACTGGGCGAGCCGGCGAGGATCAAGGCGAACGGTGTTTGCGGTCGGAGAATAATGGGCGGTCATGAGTGTCCCTGCTGATTGATGCATCAACATTAACATATACACAAGAGAATATCAATGGCCTCGCAGAATGTCTGCGAGGCCAATTTCCCTTATGTGCTATGAAACAGATTATGAAATACAAGAAGAGGTATATTACCCAAGAAATTGGCCTCGCAGAATTTTGGCCTGAATGATGCGTCGAACACTCGCGCCTACGGCGCTCGCCTGCGCGGCCTTCGGCCTTGCCCGGCCGCTGGCGCGTCCGGAAGGTTCATCCATTTTCTATCCGCAGGAACTCCTCCGGTAGCCGAAGGCGTAGGGTGTGCGGCACCAGATATCCCGTCACCGGATGGAGAGGGCTCCGGTCCGGTCGCTCCGCTCCCGGCCGTCACATATCTCATGGCCGAACGGGACCGTTCCGCCCGGAAGCGTTTAGAGAGTCACCAGCGGGCGCTAGCTTCCGGCCGCCCCTCTGCCACCTGCGCGCGCACGGAGGCGAGTCCTGGGTCTTCCCAAAGACAGCACGGGCCTATCGCGAACGGGTGTTGGCGAAGTTCCCCGGCCGGGTCTGCTTTCTCATCTCATCGGCTACTACCGACCGCATCGTCACCTCAAGTTGTCGCTGCATACGCTTGGCCAAATCGCCGTTCTGCTCCGGTGTGCCGGAAGAGCCGTTGACCGTGATCGGCGCCGAGATGCTGATGGCCTGCACCGGCGCGGCACTGGCGCCTGTAAGTTCCGGCTGGCGAATGGCCGGCGCGCTGCCGACATAGCCGCCGTCCGCGAAGCCGCGCAGGGCTCCCCGGTGCATGGCCTCAAGGTTCTGGACGCCGATGCGGCGGGTCGCGGCCTTGGACATGACGAACTCGCCACGGTGGACGATGCCGGCCGGCTGATACTTCCCGCCGGGCCCGGTGTAACCGCCATCGGCGAAGCCGAAGAGCTTCGGCAGGAAGCCGAACAAGCCGCCGACCGCGCCGTCAGCGCCCTTCGTTCCGAACAGTCCGGCGAGCGGGCCGCTGCCCATAAGCATGGCCTGAAGGGCAGCCTTCAACAGCGCCTTGCCAAGCTGCTGCACAACCTCAGTCGCGTTCTTGCCCTCCACAACCACGTCGATGAAAGAATCGGTGAGCTCGGTCGCGAATAACTTCTGCGCGTCACGGACGCCGTCCATCGCCTCCTTCAGGTCTTCGACCTTCAGCTTCGCGTTGGCATAGCCCTGCGCGGCTTGATCGATCTTCGTCCGCATTTCGTCGGTGACGGTGAGGCCATCGCGCTTCGCGGCCTGCTCAAGCTGAAGGGCGATCTTCGACCGCTCGACTTCCTCGCGGCCCTTGCCGACCATCTGGGCCTCAAGACGCAGGGCTTCGGTGCGGCGCTGGATCGCTTCAAGGTCGCGGTCAAAGCGGCTCTGCTTCTCAGCACCGGAGCCGCCGCCACCACCGCCGCCCTTACCGTCCTCACCGGGGACGGCGTAGTTCTTGAGCGAAACCGGCTTGATATCGCTACCGGCGCCCTTCGGCCGCGCGGGCGGCAGGGTCGTCGTGGTGAGGCGGTTCGAATAGTCGATTTCGGACTGGCGGAAGCCGGCGACGGCCTGCCGGGCGGCAGACTGGGCAGCGGCATCCACGGCAGCCCGCTCGGAGGCCAGCTTTTCGCGGCCACCGGCATTCGCAAGCCCCATCTCGCGGGCCTGCGCCACGCGGGCGGCGCGCTCATCCTGATAAGTCAGCGCGGCGGCGCGCTGGGCGCCGGCATGGGCCTTCGCAAGCTCGCCGACCTTGGCGATAAGCGCCTGCACACCGTTGACGGCGCCGGCAGCGGCCGTGCCGATCCCGCCGATGCTCCCGGCGAGGCCATCAATCGCACCGGCAAGGGCCTGGCTCGCGCCAGTCGCCCGGTCGAACTCGCCAACGGCCTTCGTCATCTCGTTCTGGAAACGCTGCGTCGCCTGCTCGGTCGTCGTCATGGCGCCGGCCAACTGATCCTCGAGAACGGACGACCCAGCGAGGATCGCGCGGAAGAATGCTTCGCTCGAGACCTTGCCGTCCTTCACAAGGGCCGTGAGCTTCGCCACGTCGCCACCCGCTTCGACCAGCCCGGAAGCGGCGGCCTGCAAGAGCGGCCGCATGCCGTCCAGAAGCGAATTGTATTCCTCTGCCTGAATCTTCCCGCCCGCGAGGGCCTGTCCGAGCTGAAGCAAGGCGCCCTGCGCCTCCTTCGCGGACGTTCCGGACACACGAAGGGCCTGTGCGGTGATATCCGTGACCTGCATGACTTCCTGCGAGGAAGCCTTCAACGTGGTCTGGGCAGCAGAGACGCGGCCAAAGAGCGTCGCGAGGGAGTCGAGCGGTGCGGCATTGCGCTGGGCGCTGGCAAACAGCTTATCGAAGGTGCCGGAAAGGTCGGCGTCCTTCACGCCGGCCACCTTCAGCGTGTTCATGACCTTGGTGTATTCGTCGGCGGTCTTCCGAAGCTCGTTCAAGCCGATGCCGGCCGTGATCGCAGCGAACGCCGCGCCGACCTTGCCGGCCGCTGCCCTGCCGAAGCCCTCCAAGCTGCGCGTCATGGCGTTGCTGCTGGTCGCCATGGCGTTTTCGAGGTTACGGCCAGCCCGGCGCGCCCGGCGTTCGATGCCGGTGAAGTTGTCGTTCGCGCTGCGCTGGGCGCGCGCCATGTTCTTTTCGAAGTCCCGGATGCGGGCTTCAAGGGCGACGACAAGCTGTTCGGCGGCTTCGGCCATATCTACTCCTACGCGGCGAGGTCGCGGACCTTGGTCCAGAACTCGGCTCCCTCTTCTTCGGTCATGTCGTGAATGCTGCGGCGGTTGTCGTTCGCAGCGGCGCGGGCAACGGCCATCGCGGCGGCCACAGCACCGTCAATGCGGTCGGTCTTCTTGCCCTTGTGCATACGGACAAGGCCGGTGTCGTTCCGGCTGGCGACGACGCTATCGAAGTGATGGCGAAGAACGGGGTGCCCGCCGTGGCGAAGCAGCCGGCCGTTCACATGGCGCTCAAGGGTGCCGATCGCTGGCCCCATGGTCGTGATGTTCTGGCGCATCTCGACAGCGGGAAAACCATCATCGTGAAGCCGCTGCATCATGGTGCGGGCATGATGCGGGTCGTAAGCGATCTCGCGCACATCGAAGCGGGCGCAAAGCTCGCGGATGTGCTCTTCCACCGTGGCGGGATCGATGATCGGCCCTTCGGTGACGATGATCTCCTTTTCGTCGCGCCAGCGCTCGTAAGGGACGCCGTCACGCTGGGCGCGGCCGATCAGGTCATCGCCGGGGACGAAGAACCAAGGGGCGATAGTGATCCGGCCATCATCATGGCGCCACGCCGCGACAATGGCCGTAAGGTCGCCATTGATGGCCATGTCCACGCCAAGGAAGCACGGCAGCGCCTCAAGCTCGGCGAGGTCCAGCGGGAATGTGCCGGCGTCATAAGTCGCCATATCGAACAGCGGGTCGCGGGAATGCGCCTGCCAGATATTGAGGTTGAACTGAAGGAAAGCGTGCCGGTCGGCAGGCCGATGCTCGGCCTCCTTCGCTGCCGTCCGCAAAGCGTCAAGGTTAGGGAAGCCGTAAGTCAGGCCGGGGTTAACCCGGTGCCAAACGTCCTCATCCTGCCAGTCGCTATCGTTGTCGGCTTCGAAGATGATCGGCAGATAGGCCGGGTTCACGATCTCGCCGCGCGCGACGCGCTGGGCATACTCATACTGCTCGAAACCGATGTTCTCGCTGCCACGCCCGGCTGTAGTCGCAATGACCATGAGCGTGCCGCTGGTCTTGACCATGCCCGACTTCAGGGCCTCCCAAAGGTCGCGGCCCTTCCAAACGTGGATCTCGTCTACAAGAACGAAGCTGGGCGTCTTGCCGTGCTGGGCCGCGCCGTCGCTGGAAATCGCCTGAAGCTCGACGCCCTGCGCCGGATAGGCGATCTTCTTCGCGCTGTTATGGGCGTCGTAAATGCGGGTCGCGCTGACAAGGCGCCTATCCATGCGGACGATGTTCGCGGCTTCCTTGAAGCCAAGGCCGGCCTGCTCGCGATCCGATGCCGCGAAGATGACCTGTCCGGCCGGGACGCGCTCCGGGCCGATGGTGTGAAGCAGGGCGAGCGCAGCCGCGAGGCTGGTCTTCCGGTTCCCGCGCGGGATCATCCAGAAGACAGTTTCCACGATGCGCCGGCCGTCAGTATGGCGCGGGCCGTAGATGCGACGAACAATGCGCTCCTGCCAGTCGTGAAGCTGGAAAGCGTTCTTCGGCGCCGTGCTGTTCGGGTGCTTCAGCGCGCGCAGGAAATCAACGGCGTCTTGCCCATAGCCGAAGGGGTCCGGGATGGGGCTGCCGTCATAAATCCAATGCGGGAACGCGCTCTTGCTCATCGGCGGTTCCTGCCGATCATGAGCGCGTTCGGCTCGTCATCGTCATCAGCCGCGTTGCTGCCAACGCGGGCGCGAGAAACAGGCGACAGGCCGTATTCGGCCGCGAGCTGCCGCGCGGTCTGCATGGCGCGGTTCTGCATTCCGAAAAGCGTCTTATCGAGCGTGCCGGTCGTGGCGAAGCTGCGCTCAATGGCGCGGACGTGCCCGACTGCAACGCAATAGTTCTCGATACCAGTGAGATCGGCCCGCGTGACGATGCGGTCAGCGATCAGGCGCGGCATAATCCGCTTCCACTCGCCGCGCGCGTCCTCGCTCAGCCACTTCGGGACGGGCGGGGTCTTCGTCAGGGGCTCGCGATCAGGGGATAAGGCCGGCTTCACGCCGCGAAGATGGGTCACGACGCCGACGCAACCGCCCTGATTTCGAGGCCAACGCGGCGCCCGATGTCGGCGATTTCCTTGATCTGATACGCCCGGCCGTTGAAGACGATGCGCTCGGCGCCCGTCAGGCCGTCCCGCCAGCGGATACGGAAGATAACGGTGCCCTGCTGGGCTGTGCCGAAGCCGGTGAGAAAGTCGGTAGAGGACGACTTCACCACCTCGGCG
The DNA here is from genome assembly GCF_037147855.1 of Allobosea sp. MMO-172. Classification (NCBI taxonomy): domain Bacteria; kingdom Pseudomonadati; phylum Pseudomonadota; class Alphaproteobacteria; order Hyphomicrobiales; family Alloboseaceae; genus Allobosea; species Allobosea sp. MMO-172. The sequence goes on from NZ_JBBCUM010000012.1 coordinate 125,255, forward strand.
CGCGTCGTGGCGATTTCCGTCCAGGCGGATACGGTGCCCCGGCTCGGCGTGCGCGTCTTCGTCTCGCGCTCGATGGTGATGGTGTGGAAGAGAGTGCCGGCCGCGAGCATCAGATGCTCCACCGGATGACGGCTTCCACCGACATGACGCCGTGCCCGTAATCGGGGTTCGGGTCGCGCGGCCAGACAGTGCGGGTGTGCCGGAAAGCGTCGATCTCGAAGCCTACGCCGACAGGCCAGTCCATGAGGCGCCGGGCAACGGCCGCACCGATGGTCTGGGCACGGTCGAGGCCGTCTTCCACTGCCCAGATATGCAGGTCGAGGAACAGGGTCGCGACGAACTGCGCGCCGGATGCGCGACCGTGCATCATGACGTTCCCTGCGCCGAACAGGATCGCCGGAAGCTCCTCGGGGCGGAAGTCGCCGGCCCGGATGTTCTCGGGGTCTACAAGCGCGGTGACGGCCGGGTCAGCGGCGAGATGCGCGCCAAGGGCTTCGCGGAAGGCGATAGTCGGCTCGATCACGGGTTGTTCCACCCGGTGCGGACGGCCTTGCGTCCGTAACGCCTGATGCGGTCCAAGGAACGCCGACGTGCGAAGCGCCAGCCGGGGAAGAAGAATGGGCGCGCCTTCATCTTCGACGTGCCATGCTCGACATGATGCGGATACCGGACATTGCTGTTGCCGGCCGTCACGATGGCCTCAAGCTCGCCGGCCGTCCGGCTGCCACCGGGCTGGGAATAAGGCGGCGTCGTTCCACCGGGCGGCGTGACAGTGATAGAGTCCCGCAAGTCGCCCTCATCCACCGGGGCTAGGCGGCGCTGCATGTCCGCCACCTCGTTCGCGCCCTTCAGGACGGCAGGTGGAAGCATCTCGCGGACGTTCTTAAGCACCGCCGCGAAGCGCCGGTTGAGCCGGTCGAGGTCAGATGTCATCTTCGACTTCCTCGCCGAAGTGCGCCACGCGATGCGAATTCGCGACGTGCTGCACGTCAAAAGGCACCATTCGGACGGCATCGCCGAAGGTAACGCTCTCGCGGACGGCATAGTAGAAGCCGACAAGGTTCAGGATCGCGCGCCGGACATCAGGCGGGACCGGATCGAACTTGGCGAGCTTCCGCCCGGTGAAGTTCTCAAACCAAGCTTCAGCGGCATCGATATAGAGCTGAATCAGCTCGTCCTCGCTGCCGTCATCCACTCGCAAGTGCGCCTTCGCGAGCGAAAGCGTTACGCTACTCATCAGGAATTGGCCTCTTCAGAAAAAGTTATTTCGGGCGTCTCTTGCGCGGTGCTCCCCGCGCCGGTCCCCGAAACAGGCGGAAAATTGGAGACCACCCCCCGGCGCCGCTGCTGGATCGTCGGGACGGTCATGGCCTGCTCTATCGTCCAACCATGGCGGAGGCGTCCGCGCAGGACATTGGCTGGCACGCCAGACATCTCCGCAAGCTCGGCCGTGCTGTAGCGGGTGCCCCGGAAGCTATGCAGTGCGAGGCGCGGCATCAGTGCACCGTCTCAGCGCCGGCCAACTCATCGATGCTCGGTGCGGCAGCGATCAGCTTGATTGCACGCTGGCGAACGGCCTGCGGGTCCAAGCCGGCGAGGTAGCAGACTTCATTGAAGTCCGGGTTGGGCTTGGTGAGGTAGTTGCGTGCGCTCTCGATCTCGCGACGTAGCGAAGATGACGATGTAGAGGTGTTGCGGGTAGTCGCGTCCTTGAGTGTCTGAAGCAACACCTGCGCCCACATATTGCTGAACGCCGATGGCGTCGTAAGATCGTCGCGGTATTCGGCGCTCATTGGCGCGGGTTCCTTTCACGGATGTAGTCGAGGGCGTTGCAGCGACGGCAGCCGGGGCGCCAGTTGGCGGGGCTCATGCGAAGCTCGGGATGCTGGCGGATGCTGATGCGGTGCCGGACAAGGGTGGCGGGTGCGCCGCATTCGCAGCGCTGGTTGCCGGGCTGGCGCAGATAGGCGCGGGCCGTCTCTTCCCACTGGCGATCATAGCCGCGCTGGCGGGCATTCGGGCGGGCACGGTCATGGCGGGCGCCGCGAACGCGATCCTGCTCGCGCTGGCACTGGCAACGGGCGCCATGGGCGACGATGCTACCGCAAGAGCAAAGGCGGGGCGGACGGCGGGTCACTTCTTGCCCCCACCGCCGCCGATGCTACCGCCACCACTTCCGACGATGGAAATGCGCTCGACATCGTAGCCACCGGAGATCATGACGCCGCCGGTGATGACTTCGCCGTAGACCAGCGGAACAGGCACGCCCTGATCGGACGTGTTGCCGGGACCGTTCATGGTGAAGCTGGAATCGTCGCCGTTCTCCTTCTTCTTCTCCTGCGGGGTCAGGAGCGAGGAGACGCCGGCGAGCGCCATGGCGGCGCCGAAAAGGGCAACCTGCGTTCCGGTGATGCCGCCAAGGGCGGTGCTGCTCAGACCAAGGCCGGGGCCGATGGCGCCGGCCAAGGTGCCGCCCGTCAGGGCGAAGGCCGCGCCGATGAGCACGACGCCAAGCACGGTCTTGAGCAAGCCGGCGCGCTTTGAACCGGCAACAACCGGGACGATATGAAGATCGCCGTTGCCGAGATTGAAGCCGGCGATGTCGTCCTTGTCGAGGCTGAAGCCAGTATCGACGTTCTTACCGCGAACGACATGCCAAGCACCGTCGCGGATATCCTTGAGGAAACTGGGGAAGTTCGCACCAAGGGCGCGAACAGCTTCGCCCGCCGTGCGGACATCAAGCTTGAACTTCTTGCCATACTTGCGGCCGATGGCACCGTGAAGGTGGATGGTGCGCATCAGCGCTTTCTCCCATACTTGGCCTTGAGGACCTGAAGGCCAGCGCGATCAAATTCGGGGTCGAGGCCAGCGGCCTCATTGCGGGCGGCCTGCTCGGGATCGTGCTGGCGGCCTTCCGGCTTGTCGTCGGCAGCACCGTGGATCGCCTTCAGCATGTCGAAGTGACCGGACAGGGCGTCGGTTATCTCGGTCGGCGTGGCGTTCCAAGCCTGATCCGGGGACCAGTGAAGCCAGCCGGTCGCACGGCGATACATGTCGCGGTAAAGCTCGCGCAGTGGCACCATCTTGCCCTGCGAGGGCTTGGCGGCGGGGTCAGGCTGGGGAACGAAGCCGATGACAAGGCGGGCAAGCTGGGCCTGCGCGATCTCGGCAAAGCGGCTGATCGGTAGGCGCGACATGGAATTGAGGAAGGCAGCCGCATCCTTCCGGTCGGTCGTAGCCGTCAGGATGATCTCGCGCACGGTTCCGGTGTGGAACTCGGCGAGACGCTGCATGAGCGTGGCGAAGCCGTCATGGCTTCGCTCAAGGGTGCTGGCGGCCCGCAATGAGGGGCGCAGGATCACGGCATGGCTGCCGTGCTCCAAAACGATCTCATCGTATGCGGGCCGCAAGGTCATGGCTTACGAAGTGGCCATCTTCAGCTTGCGGAAGACATCCGTGCGGACGACGCCGGCACCGACGCGACGGCGAGCGTGGAAGCGCACCAGACCTTCGGTTGCGAGCAGATACGGGTTCGGGCGAACCGCAAGCTCGATCCGGTCATAGATACGATAGCCGGCCTTGAAGTCGCCGAAGATGACCGGGAAAGCGTTGGCGGCAACGTCCGGCATGTCGATCAGCTCGACAACCGGGCGGCCAAGGATCGTCTCGGGCTGGCCGGCCTGATAGCTGGGCTGCCACAGATAGTTACCCTGGCCATCCTTCAGCTTGCGGATAGTCGCAAGCGTCGAGCCGTTCATGGCCCAAGTGCCACGGCCACGATAAACGCCCGGCAGGGCATACATGAGCGAGATCAGCGCATCGGCCGAGAGGTTCGTCGCGTGACCATTGAGGGACTGCGCGATGCCGGTTTCGGTCATGAAGCCCTTCGGCTCAGCGGCAGCGCTTCCGTTGACGAGGGCGGCGCCTTCCTTGGCGCCGAAGTCCTCGGCGAGGGCAAGGCGAACCTCGGATTCGACGTTCTGCGCGTCCTCCAGAAGCCAGTTCGAAATATCGACGTGGGTATTCAGCTCCTTGATGGCGATTTCCATCTCGCCGAAGGTCGGCTCGGATGCTTCCGACGCGACGGCTTCGCCCTTCCACTTCGCATTCGTGACCGAAAGGCGCTTCGGCAGGACCACGGTGTGCGAGCCGGCAGACTTCACGTCCGCGATGGCGCGCACCGGGGAGAACTCGACAAGGTTGCGGATGAACTCGCTGCTGGTCTCTTCCGGCGCCAGCACATAGCTCGGGGCGTCGTTCGCGACCGTCAGGGCCTTGCGCTCCGCGCCGTCGCCCGAAATCTGCCCGGTGCGCAGGAAGTCGGTGAACGCCTTGCGCTCGATATTGTCATTCGACTGATTGTCGTTCGAAGCCGGGAGGCGATTGGCCTTGGCCTCGGCCTTGTCGGCGCGGACCTTCAGGGCTTCCACCTGCGCCGCCAGAGCGTCGAACGCCTTCTGATTGGTGACGGCTTCACCCACGGCGACATTGCCGAGGCTGGTATTCTCTACTGCTTCATTCGCCATATCGGGTTCCTCTGTCATGGCCTTTACGATGGTGACGCGGGCGCCCGGATGGACCGGGCTCCTGCAAAGGGAGATTTCGTTGATGGTGATGTCGGTGAATTCGCGCCCGCCGTCCGCGCGTCGCTCGTAAAAGCCGCCCGTCCACGCAATCGAGAGCCCCTTGTAGGAGCCGGACTTCAGATGACGGTGAGCGCTACGGGCGGGGCTGATGCCTTCGACAAAGAGCCGGCCCGAAACCTCAAGGCCGGCATCCGTCTCGGTGAAGTCTTCCCAGACGCCGACAATCTGCCGGCCGTCATGTTCCATCACCATGGGGACGGCCTTGGCGAACTTGAACGCGCCGGGGCGGATGGTGTCGCCGACGCGATCCGGCGAACCGAAAGGCCAAGCAAGCCCCTTCACCGTGCCGGCGTCGTCAAACGAGACATCGGCCTTGATCTCAAGCCGCTCAGACATCGGGCACGTCCGCATAAGCGGCCTTGATCGCGGCGGCGAGATCGCCCTTTGCGGCTGCTCGGTCGATATCGTCGGGCTCGATGTCGTCCTGGCCCTCATCGTTGACGGCCTCGCCGTTCCAGCGGGCGAAGAGGATATCCATGGCGAGGTTCGCCAGCGGCATAAGGGGCTGATCTGGGGTGTAAGCGTCGATAAGGCTCTGGGCCTCGGTCGGGGACGTGCCGCCGCCAATCAGGCCGAGCCGGATGATTTCCACCACGTCGCCGACATGGAACTGAAGGGTGAGCGCGACACGCTGGTAAAGCGCGCCGATACCGATGCCGGTCTTGCGCTCAAGCTCGGCAATCATGGGCATGGTGAGGGCGAAGGTCTTCTCACCGTCCCCGAAATAGGCGACGTGCTTCACCGGCGAGCCTCGGCGAGACTGTTCTTAAGGTCTTCGACCTTGGAATGGGCTTCGCGGAATCCGATGATCGCGTTGCGGAGCGCCGTCTGGAAATTGCGCTCGAAATCGCCAATGCGGCGCTCAAGGCTGGCGATCGGCTTTTCAGTCTCGTCGTTCACGCGGCTTCCTTGTCGGTGTTGGGGTTGTCGTTCGCGCCGGCAGCGGGGCCGGTCGTCGTGTAGGGATTGGCAAGCTCGTCGCCGCCTTCGATGGCCGGCAGATTCATTGCGGACCGAACCTCGTTCGGCGTCATGGCGCGCATGGCGACCAGCTTGCCGAAGATTTCGGCCCGGCCCGCTGCATCGGCGCGCTGAAGGTCGTCAATGACGAACTCGAAATAGAGGCTGTCCTGCTCGTCCTCGTTGAGCAGCACGGTCGCATAGGCGTCCTGCCAGCGGTCGAGCCAAGGCCGAAGGCAAAGCTGAAGGAAGCTCGCGGCCATCTGCTCCGCGTTGCTCCACGTCGCCCGGCTCAGTTCAAACAGCATGGAGGACGGAACGCCGAAGATGCGGGCAATCTCGCGGACCTGCTCAACGCGATGCTCAAGGAACTGAGCATCGGTGCTCTTCATGGTCTGCTGGTCGAGCTTCCAGCCGGCATCAAGGATAAGGGGATCGCTGCTGCTACCGGCGAGCCAGTTGCGGAACGACTTACGGATGTTTCCGATGGTCGTCGCGCCCTGTTCGCCACCCTGCGGCTTCTCATTCGAGAGGACCGAAGCCGGGCGGGCGCCAGAGCCGAAGAACTGCGCAGCGTGACGCTCCAACAGCATCGCAACGCCGATGGCTTCCTTGCCAAGCTGGACCGGGGACGTGTCGCCGAAGGCTGGGACATAGAGCACGTCGCGGAAGGAAAGCTCGCGCCGGACGTTGTTGGCGAAGGTGACGACATAGAACAGCTCGCCATCTTCACGGAAACGGCGCTGGACCGTGCCGGGCTGAAGGCGGTTCATCTCGTAGGGGCGCCCGTCGCTGGTGCGGACGACATGGGCATAGCCAGCGCCGTGAAGCAGGGCGTCGGTCGTGAGCAGGGCGCGGAGATGGCCGGCACTCGTCCAGCCGTTGACGCGGTTATGGGCCAGCCGGTTGCTGGCATGATCCTTCGCAGCTTCCTTGCTGCCGTCAGCGTCGCGATAGAGCTTGCAAGGAAGAGAGCCGATTGTTTCGGCGATCAGGCGCACGGCCTGAAGAACGGCGGGAACGCGAAGCGCGGTGTGCGCAGTAACGGAAACACCGGAAGCAGTCGGCAGCGCGCCGAATAGCTCAGAGATCGAAGGATCAGAAAGGGCGATCGCCTTTTGATCGAGCTGAAATCCGAGTGACTTCCTTACGCTGCCGACTAACTCGCGGAACACAACTCAACCTTCACCTTACGCAACGGTGAAGATTCTCTCACGGCCAGAATCGCGAGGCAAGCAGAAAAAGGAAATTGATCCTATAGAAATAGGATCAATGTCATATCCCTTACTACGAGGCGTCTTCTAAGACGCGCGCCGTAGCGCGGGCAAACGCCAACAAGGCGGTGTCCCGATCAGCCTCTAGCATTGCGCGCGCCAATTCCTCAAAGATGGCGGGGGTCAACCCAACTACTATATGGGAGACACCGCTCCCCGCGGTCACTTCAAGGTCGATGCGTGCACCAGAGAGGACGGGGCTTTTAAGGAGGGTTCGCGGCCACTCGGCACACGAAACTTTGGCGACGCCGGACCACTCCCAACTACCACCGCCCGACTTCCCCGTCCTCCACACATGGCTCTTGTGCTCATCGTTAGCCATCTATTCGTTCCCCGGCTCGCCTGATGTAGAAGGCATCAATCCCTTCAGCCCCAAATCCATAAAGCTGACTTCCTCAACAAGCCGCTTCCGGTGTTCAACGGTGCCCTGCGGCAGTGAACCATACCGGCCGGTGGTCGATTTGAAGCGGTCGCCGTGGCCGAGCACGAAGCCGAACTCATGATCTAGGTGGCCGGCGTTGCGCAGGCGATCCGTGAACAGGTGCCGGAAGCTATGCACGGCCAGCCGCTCGGTCTTCACGCCGATGCGGTCAAGGTAGACGTTCAAGAACTTGGACGGCACGCCACTCATGAACCCGCGCGCGTCCGGCTCGATCTCGGGGAACAGTCGGGCGCCCTCACCCTTCGTCCTGGCCTTGTGGTAATCGAGGAAGCCAAGCGCGACCAATTCGGAATGCACCGGAACGACGCGCCGCGAGCCTACGGTCTTCAAGGTCTTGTCGGGGTCGCCCTCGTCGGTGACATACATCACCCACGTTCCCTCGATCTCCCGCACGTCATTGGTTAGAAGCTGCGCGATCTCGCCAAGGCGCATGCCGGAATAGAGCGCGACCAGTGGAATCCAGTAGCGCCAGTCTCGAATGATGACGTTGCCGGGCTTGTGCTCGACATCATCGGAAAGACAGCCACGGAACAGCGGCGAGGCGAACAGCGCCGTCACCTGATCGTCGGTGAAGGGATCGCGTTTCCGCTCCCGGTCGAGCCGAATATACATCTCGTCTGATATAACAGGCGCCGGAATGTGCCCATTCGACAGGAGCCATTTGAGGAACGGCCCGACAGCAGAGAGATACTTATTGATCGTCTTCGGATCGATCGTCTTCCGGCCAAGCTCCTTGTTCTTGGTGATGATCTCTTTGAATTTCAGGCCTTTTAACTCGCGTATCTGCTTGGCCTTGGCCGGGAGCAGATACAGTTGATCGCGCCAACCGGCGACGTGCTTACGCTCCAACTTGTCGAGCGGCATATCCTCGCCGAAGAACTCCGCGAAAAGCTGGACAATCCCCTCGTTCTGGTCGCGGGTGTCGTCCTTCAGGCCGTTCCCGCGCTGCATAATGAAGAGCTTGTAAAAGTCCATGAGCCGGGAGCCAGCGGGCGCAGCCTTCGGCTTCTCGGCACGCTTGATAAGGGGATCGGTCGGAACACCACCCCAATCCATCACATCGCGCTCATCAGCACGCTTCAACCCCTCGATCTCGGCGCGGGCAACCGCTTCCGCGACCTTCCGATAGACCGGGCTCGTCTTCGGCAGCACGGCGCGATAGGCGGCGACATGCTCGTCAACGCTCTCCGCAACTGCCTCCAGTCTCTTGTTTAGGTCGCCGCTCGTCAGGAGGGACCGCGACCGTTCTCGGAGCTGCCTGTAGGTTTCGATTCGGTCGCGGATTTCGGCAAACGCCTTGTAGGCGCCGATGTCGTATTCGCCGAACTCGGCTTCCATCTCTCGCCAAAGCTGGTCTAGCTGGTCGTCGGTGAGGTTCTGTTCGCGGAACCGCTCGTCGTTCTCGACAAGCTCGGAATAGTGCTTCCATGCGATGGCAGCGACATCGCCCTCAACAATCTCCCTAGCCCGGCGCCGCGCGGCGAACTCGTCCTGTATCGCCATGTAGACGCCGGGCGCCTTCACCTTGGCTTCGGCCGGTGAGGCAGTGCCGAGCGACTTCCAAATCTCAGTGCGGCCGTAGTCCTTGGCGAGGTCCGAAGGCACCGTGACGCGGACGTAGTAGCGGGCCGATCCGGCGCGCTTATGGATGTAGGTTGCGAGGGCCAATTCTCAGATTCCCAGCCGTTCCGTAACACCTCTCCGTAACAGTTCTCCGTAACAGTGCAAGGAGAAATATGCTAAGTAATTGAGGTATTTATGGAGAATTGCCTCTGGGCAGAGAATCCTAGTCCCCCAGCCACTTCTTGGTGGCCCGGCAAATCTAAACCTCACCATTCGGGAACAGATTTAGGCATGCGCTTCTGCGTGCCTGTTAGCCGTCAGCTCGCTCCGGTCTCACCTAGCCTTCGTCGCTGCGCCCTCCAGAAACACCTCCAGGCACAATCGCGCGTGGCGGGCGCGGTCCTCGACCGTCAGCAGCCGGTCGCCGGGAAAGCGCTTGATCAGCACCGAAAAGATCATGTCCATCAACATGCGGGCCAGCGCATCTGCCGGAAAGGCGCGGAGCGCGCCGCGCGCCTGCTGAGCGGAAAGCCAGTCTTCGAGCAGGCGCCGCGCCGGCTCCGCTCCCTCCTGTACGATCAGCTCGCCGATCTCGCTGAAGCGGTCCGAATCGGCCAGGACGAGCCTGACGAAGGCCAGCCGCTCGCGGTTGTCGATCTCGTCGATGTCGAGGCGGAAGATCGCGGCGAGCGCCTCCAAAAGCGGCAGGTCCTCGCCTTCCGGTCGCGGCAGGGCCAGCATGGAACGCCGGTGGTCCGCCATCATCGCGCGAAACAGGTCCGTCTTGGCCGGGAACAGCAGGTAGAGCGTGCGCTTGGAAACGCCGCAGCGCGCCGCAACAGCGTCCATCGTCGTGCCGCCATAGCCGACATCGAGAAAGAGCTCGCGCGCCGAGCGCACGATCCGGTGCCGCTCGGCCTCGTCGGACCGGGTCTTGGGGCGCCCGCGTGTGCGTGCCTGCCGCTCAGCGGTCTCGCCATTTTTATCGCTTGTCATCGTCGCGTCCGTCATCGCGCCGCATTCTTGGATTTGACAGGCAGAGAAATCAAGAGATAAGAAACTCATCAGTTTCCGAAAAGAGAGCCCGCATGCTGGCCGAGCGCGCCCCGTCGTCAACCCGTTACGCCCTGCCGGGCGCCCTCCTCCTTGCGGCGGCCTTAGCCGGCTGCAACTCGGAGAAGGCGGCGGCGCCTCCGCCGCAGGCGCAGCTCCAAGTCAGCGTCGTCTCGCTGCACCCGCAGCCGGTCGCGATCACGGCGGAGTTGCCGGGCCGCGTCTCGGCGAGCCTCACGGCCGAGATCAGGCCGCAGGTCAGCGGCATCATCAAGGCGCGGCTCTATCGCGAGGGCAGCGAGGTCAAGGCCGGCGACGTGCTCTATGAGATCGATCCGGCGCCCTATCAAGCCGCCCTCGACAGCGCGCTGGCCGCCCAGCACAAGGCCGAAGCCGCCGTTGCCAACGCGCAGGTGCGGGCAGACCGGTATCGCGAGCTGCTTCAGCGCAATGCCGGCAGCAAGCAGGATGCCGACGACGCCGCCGCCACGCTTGGCCAGGCCCAGGCCGATGTCGCGGCCGCCAAGGCCAATGTCGAGACGGCCAGGATCAACCTCGCCTATACGAAGGTCACCGCGCCGATCGACGGGCGCATCGACAAGTCGGCGCTGACGCAGGGCGCGCTCGTCACCGCCAACCAGGCGGCTGTCCTGACCACGATCCGCAAGCTCGATCCGATCAATGTCGACGTCACCCAGTCGAGCACCAATCTGCTGAAGTTCCGCAACGACATCGCCTCGGGCCGGCTGAAATTCACCGGCCCCAATGTCGCGGTGAAGCTGAAGCTCGACACTGGCGACGCTTATGCCCAGTCCGGCAAGCTGGAATTCGCCGAGGCCAATATCGACGAGACCACCGGCACCTTCACGGTCCGCGCCGAATTCCCCAATCCGGAGCGAATTCTGCTGCCCGGCATGTTCGTCCGCGCGGTGATCCAGGAAGGCATCGCCGAGAACAATTTCCTGCTGCCGCAGCGCGCTGTCGGCCGCAATACCAAGGGCGAGGCGACGGCCAGGTTCGTCTCGGCTGAAGGCAAGGTCGAGGAGCGCGTGCTCGTTACCCGCCGCAATATCGGCAACAACTGGCTGGTCGACAGCGGCGTCAAGGATGGCGAGCGCATCATCGTCGAAGGCGGCCAGCTCGTGCGCCCCGGCCAGACCGTGACCGCGAACGAGGTCAGCGTCGACGAGGCCACCGGCGAGCTGAAATCGGCCAATCGCCGGGCAGAATTGCCGGCTTCCGGCAACACGGCGAAGAACTGACGCCATGTCGCGCTTCTTCATCGAACGCCCGATCTTCGCCTGGGTCGTCGCCATCGTCATCATGCTGGCGGGGCTCCTGGCCCTGCGCACCCTGCCGATCTCGCAATACCCGCAGATCGCTCCGACGACCGTCCAGATCAGCGCCAATTATCCTGGCGCCGACGCGCAGACCGTCGAAAACTCGGTGACCAAGGTCATCGAGCAGGGCATGACCGGCCTCGACAACCTGCAATACATGACGGCGACCTCGACCTCGACCGGCAACGCCCAGATCACCCTGACCTTCAACAGCCAGGCCGATCCCGACGTCGCGCAGATGCAGGTGCAGAACAAGCTGCAGCTCGTCACGCGGCAGTTGCCTTCGGTGGTGCAGAGCACCGGCATCTCGGTCGCCAAGGCCTCCACCGGCTTCCTGATGGTCGTCGCCTTCGTCTCCAAGGACGGGCGGATGTCGACGACCGATCTCGCCGACTATGTCGACTCGACGCTGAACGACACGCTGAAGCGCGTCGAGGGCGTCGGCACGACCCAGCTCTTCGGCGCCGGCTACGCCATGCGCATCTGGCTCGACCCCGACAAGCTGCGGAAATACGCGCTGATGCCCGCCGATATCGCCGCGGCGATCGAGGCGCAGAACACGCAGGTGTCGGCCGGCCAGCTCGGCGGCTTGCCGCAGGTCAGCGGCCAGCAGCTCAACGCCACCGTAACGGCGCTCTCTCGCCTGCAGACGGTGCAGCAGTTCGAGAACATCATCCTCAAGAGCGGCTCGTCCGGCTCGATCGTGCGCCTGAACGACGTCGCCCGCGTCGAGCTCGGCGCCAAGAGCTACGACACCTCCTCGCGCTATAACGGCCAGCCGACGACCGGCCTCGCGATCAGCCTCGCCACCGGCGCCAACGCGATCGACACCGCCAAGGCGGTGACCGCGACGATCGAGCGGCTGAAGCAGACGCTGCCGGAAGGCGTCGAGGTGACCTACCCCTACGACACCACGCCCTTCGTGACGCTCTCGATCGAGAAGGTCGTGCACACGCTGTTCGAGGCGATCATCCTCGTCTTCATCGTGATGTACGTCTTCCTGCAGAACCTGCGCGCGACCTTCATCCCGATGCTGGCGGTGCCGGTCGTGCTGCTCGGTACCTTCGGCGTGCTGGCGCTCGCCGGCTACTCGATCAATACGCTGACGATGTTCGCGATGGTGCTCGCCATCGGCCTGCTCGTCGACGATGCCATCGTCGTGGTCGAGAATGTCGAGCGCGTGATGCAGGAGGAGAAGCTCTCGCCCAAGGAAGCGACGATCAAGTCGATGGGCGAGATCACCGGCGCGCTGGTCGGCATCGCGACCGTGCTCTCGGCCGTGTTCGTGCCGATGGCCTTCTTCGGCGGCTCGGTCGGCGTGATCTACCGGCAGTTTTCGGTGACGATCGTCACCGCGATGGCGCTCTCCGTCGTCGTCGCGCTGGTACTCACCCCGGCGCTGTGCGCGACGCTGCTGAAACCGGTGGGCGACCATGGTCCACGCAAGGGCTTCTTCGGCTGGTTCAACCGCAATTTCGAGCGCACGACCAACGGGTATCGCTCCGGCGTCGCGGCGATGATAGCCCGGCCGATGCGCTTCCTGATGGTCTTCCTGCTGATCGGCGGCGGCATGGCCTGGCTTTTCGCCCGCATGCCCTCCTCCTTCCTGCCCGACGAGGACCAGGGCATCCTGCTGACCAGCGTGCAATTGCCCGTCGGCGCAACACAGGACCGGACGCTGCGCGTGCTCGATCAGGTGCAGAAGCACTATCTCGAGAACGAGAAGGATCTCGTCGAGGGCGTGCTGACCGTTGCCGGCTTCGGCTTCGGCGGCCAGGGCCAGAATGTCGGCCTCGCTTTCGTGCGCCTCAAGCCCTTCGCCGAGCGCGTCGGCAAGCAGGCGACGGCACAGGCCATCGCCGGCCGCGCCATGGGTGCCTTCCGCAGCATCAAGGACGGCACGGTCTACGCGCTGGCCCCGCCGGCGATCCAGGGCTTTGGCAATACGGCCGGCTTCGACTTCTACCTGCAGGACATTGCCGGCGCCGGCCATACCCGCCTGATGGAGGTTCGCAACCAGCTGCTCGGCCTCGCCGCGCAGAGCAAGCAGCTCACCGGCACGCGCCCGAACGGGCAGGAGGATACGCCGCAATACGCCGTCGAGATCGATCAGGAGAAGGCGAGCGCGCTGACATTGCCGCTGGCGGCGATCAACAACACGCTGTCGACGGCCTGGGGCTCAGCCTATGTCAACGACTTCATCGATCGCGGCCGGGTGAAATCGGTCTATGTCCAGGCCGATGCGCCGTTCCGCATGCAGCCCGGCGATATCGGCCGCTGGTATGTCCGCAACCAGGGCGGCGAGATGGTGCCGTTCACGGCCTTCTCCTCGGGGCGCTGGACCTACGGCTCCCCGCGGCTGGAGCGCTATAACGGCGCTGCGGCGGTCCAGATGCAGGGCGCGGCCGCGGCCGGCGTCAGCTCCGGCGCGGCGATGGAGGAGATCGACCGGCTGGTGGCGCAGCTGCCGACCGGGTTCGGCCATGAATGGACCGGCCTGTCCTTCCAGGAGCGGCTCTCCGGCAGCCAGGCGGTGGCGCTCTACGCCATCTCGATGCTGGTCGTGTTCCTCTGTCTCGCGGCGCTCTACGAGAGTTGGGCTATTCCCTTCGCGGTCATGCTATCGGTGCCGATCGGCATCTTCGGTGCCCTGCTCGCGGCGACGCTCTTCGGCCAGACCAACGACGTCTATTTCAAGGTCGGCCTGCTGACGACGATCGGCCTCGCGGCCAAGAACGCGATCCTGATCGTTGAATTCGCGATCGAGCAGGAAGCCAAGGGCAAGGGCCTCGTCGAGGCGACGCTGGAAGCGGCGCGCCAGCGCCTGCGGCCGATCCTGATGACTTCGCTCGCCTTCGTGCTGGGCGTGACGCCGCTCGCGGTCGCGACCGGCGCGGGTTCGGGCAGCCAGAACTCGATCGGCATCGGCGTGATGGGCGGCATGATCGCCGCGACCGTGATCGGCGTGTTCTTCGTGCCGCTGCTCTATGTCGTGGTGGTGCGCCTCGTACGGCGCTGGCGCCGCGCGGAGCCGGTCCCCGCGACCTCCGCCGAGTGAATGGGCGGGGCGCGGCCGGCGACGGCTGCGCCCTCCCCGCGAAGCTGTTAGACTGGTGTCATGACCGATTTCCCCGACATCATCCGCTCCCCCCTGTCGCAGACCTTTACCCATGACGGCCTGACCGTGCGCGTGGAGATCTACAAGATCGAGGGCACCGACGGCTGGACCCTTGAGCTCATCGACGAGGAAGGCGGCTCGACCGTCTGGCAGGATTCCTTCGCCACCGATGCCGACGCCTTCGCCGAGTTCACCGATGGCGTCGAGCAGCTCGGCCTCGACCGGCTGATCGACCCGGACGACGACGACCTCGCCACCGTGCACTGACCGGCGCCCCGTTTCGCATGCGCTATACCGACGAACTCGATGCGCTTCGCGCCGCCCGCGACGACCTTCGCCACCGGATCGCGGAGCGGCTGGCCCTGGAAGCGGGGGCGCCCTTCGATGGCGCATCCCTCGAAGCCTGGCTGACGGCTGCCGACGAGGCGGTCGAGGCCTGGGAGAACGAGGGCGAGGAAGCGCAGGATTCGCGCGCCTTCCGCCCGATCGGGCCGCTCCAGGACCTGCTGGCGGACCATGCCGCACTCGTCGAGCGGATCGCGGACACGCTCGACCGGCGTCTGTCCTAGCCCAACCCCAGCATCCGCCGCGCCAGCCCGGGATCGCCACCGCCGGCGAAATCGTCGAAGGCGGTCTCGGTCACGCGGATGATGTGGTCGGCGATGAAGCGGGCGCCCTCGCGCGCGCCGTCCTCGGGATGCTTCAGCGCGCATTCCCATTCGAGCACGGCCCAGCCGTCGTAGCCGTATTGTGCTAGCTTGGAGAAAATCGCCTTGAAATCGACCTGCCCGTCGCCGAGCGAGCGGAAGCGCCCGGCCCGGCCGATCCAGGGCGAGAAGCCCGAATAGACGCCTTGCCGGCCATCGGGCCGGAACTCGGCATCCTTCACATGGAAGGCGCTGATGCGCTCGTGATAGATGTCGATGAAGGCGAGATAATCGAGCTGCTGCAGCAGGAAATGCGAGGGATCATAGTTGATCCGGCAGCGCCTGTGCCCGCCGAGCCGGTCGAGGAACAGTTCGAAGGTTGCGCCGTCGAAGACATCCTCGCCGGGATGGATCTCGAAGCCAACGTCGACGCCCTCCTCCTCATAGGTATCGAGGATTGGCCGCCAACGTCGCGCCAGTTCGCCGAAGGCTTCCTCGACGAGCCCGGCCGGTCGCTGCGGCCAGGGATAGAGGAAGGGCCAGGCCAGCGCACCGGTGAAGCTGACCGAGCCCGACAGACCGAGCCGGCGCGAGGCTTTCGCAGCGAGCCCCATCTGCTTCACCGCCCAAACCTGCCGCTCCTTCGGCTTGCCGCGCAGCTCCGCCGGGGCGAAAACGTCGAAGGCCGCGTCATAGGCCGGATGGACAGCAACGAGCTGGCCTTGCAGATGGGTCGAAAGCTCGGTGATCGCGATGCCGTTCTCGCGCGCGACGCCGGTGATCTCGTCGCAATAATCCTGCGATGAAGCCGCCTGCTCCAGATCGAAGAAGCGCTTGTCGCCGCTGGGGAGTTGTACGCCGCGATAGCCGAGACCCGCAGCCCAGGCGGTGATGCCGACCCAGCTGTCGAACGGCGCCTTGTCGCCGGCGAACTGGGCAAGAAAGATCGCGGGGCCCTGCATCGTCGCCGGCATCGGCTATTCCTCCATCGTTGCGCACAGCTTCGCCCAGGGATCGGCCAGGCGTCCAGATCGCGGGCGCCCGATCTCCGCCTCGCCTTCAATTTAACTTCCGCCTGAATTAGGCTGAAGTTCGGTCTTGAGCCGTTTCGAGGCCGTCTCATAGCCTGCATTCAACGGCCATCTAAAAGGCCGAGCGGGAAACGACAGGAGGCTGCGATCGCCCTGCCCTGGCACAGGCTGAGCCCGGATGAGCTCGCGCTGCTCGAGGCCACCTTCTGGTCCGGGGGCGCCGCCCGCCATGCGCTCGCCGACAGCCTGCAATTTTCGCGCAGCAAGACCAATGCGATCGCCGCCGGTTTGATCGAGGAAGGGCTGCTCGACGAGGCCGGGGTCCAGCACTCCACAGGCGGGCGACGCCCCGAGACCCTCTGTGTCCACCGCCGCATCGGCGTGCTCGTCGGCATCGATATCGGCGCGACCAGCCTCGATATCGCGCTGCTCCGCCCCGATCTCGGCATCATCGCCCGCCATGCGCAGGAGGCCGATGTCCAGGCCGGCCCCGGCCCGATCATGGCGCGGTTGCGCACGCTCCTTCCGGCAATGCTTGCACAGAACGGCATCGCGCCCGACCGCGTGCTCGCCGTCGGAATCGGCGTGCCCGGCCCGGTCAATTTCGTCGCCGGTCAGCTCGTCAATCCGCCGCTGATGCCGGGCTGGGACAGTTATGCCATCCGCGAGGACCTGCGCGAGATCACCGACGCCCCGATCTTCGTCGACAACGACGTGAACCTGATGGCGCTCGGCGTGCTCTGGCGCCAGCGCAAGCAGATCGAGAATTTCCTCGTCATCAAGGTCGGTACCGGTATCGGCTGCGGCATCGTCTGCCATGGCGAGCTCTATCGCGGCTCCACCGGATCGGCCGGCGATATCGGCCATATCTGCGCCGATCCCGAAGGTCCGCTCTGCCGCTGCGGCAATCGCGGCTGCGTCGAGGCGATGGCTGCCGCCCCCGCCATCGTCGGCATGGGGATGGAGGCTGCCCGATCGGGCCGCAGCCCTGCCCTGGCCGAGCGCCTCGCCGCCAGGGGCCTGCTGGAAGCCGGCGATATCGGCGCCGCCAGCCGGGCCGGCGATGCCGAGGCCGATGCGATCGTGCGCCGGTCCGGCCGCCTGATCGGCCAGGTGCTCGCCGCGCTCGTCAATTTCTACAACCCCTCGCATATCTTCATCGGCGGCGGCGTCTCGGCGATCGGCCCGATGTTCCTCGCCGCGATCCGCCAGAGCGTGAACCAGCGCTCGCTCGCCCTTTCGACCCGCCATCTCGAGATCACCTCCGCCCCGCTCGGCCCCGAGACCGGGCTGATCGGCGCCGGCGTGCTTGCGATGCGCGAGGCGCTCCGCAGCGGAGGCCCGGCATGATCGCGACCGCCGGCCTTGCCGTCGCCTTCGACGGCATCGTCAAGCGCTTCGGCCCGGTCGAGGTGCTGCACGGCGTCTCCTTCGACCTCGAGCCCGGCAAGGTCTACGGGCTGCTCGGCGAGAACGGCGCCGGCAAGTCGACCCTGATGAAGATCCTCTCCGGTTACGAGCAGCCGAGCGAGGGGCGCGTCCTGATCGACGGCGAGCCCGTCACCTTCGCCGGCTCGCGCGCGGCCGAGGCGAAAGGCATCGTGCTGATCCACCAGGAATTCAACCTGGCCGAGGACCTGAGCATCGCGGGCAACATCTTCCTCGGCCATGAGCGCCGCAAGGGCTGGCTGCTCGACGAGGAGGCCATGCGGAGCGAGGCGCAGGCCGCGCTCACCCAGGTCGGGCTGGCGCGGACGCCCGATACGCCGGTGCGCCGCCTGATCGTCGCCGAGAAGCAGCTCGTCGAGATCGCCAAGGCCTTGTCGCGAAAAGCCCGCCTGCTGATCATGGACGAGCCGACCGCGACGCTGACGCCAGCCGAGGCCGGCCGGCTCTTCGCCCTGATCGAGCGGATGCGGGCGGAAGGCATCACCGTCGTCTACATCTCGCACAAACTCGACGAGGTCGAGCGCATCACCGACGAGGTCATCGTCATGCGCGACGGCCGTTTCGTCGGCCGGGCTCCGACCGCCTCGCTCACCCGCCACGCCATGGCGACGATGATGGTCGGACGTGAGATCGCCGACCTCTTTCCGGAGAAGATTCCTGCTGATCCCGCTCTGCCACCGGCCTTGTCGGTCGAGAATTTCTCCGTGCCGGGCTGGGCCAGCGACATCTCGTTTGCGGTGCGGCCGGGCGAGATCCTCGGCTTCGCGGGGCTGGTCGGCGCCGGACGCACCGAGCTTTTCGAGGGCATTCTGGGCCTAAGGCCGGGCAGTGGCACGATCAGGCGTGACGGCAAGCCAATCCAGCTCGGTTCACCGCGCGAAGCCACCCGCCACGGGTTCGCCTATCTGAGCGAGGATCGCAAGGGCAAGGGCCTGCATGTCGACTTCCCATTGCGGCCCAACCTCACGCTGATGGCGCTCGAACGCTACGCCAAGCCGCTGCTCGACCATGAGGCGGAGCAGCGGGCGCTGGAAGCTGCCGTAGGCGAATTCGGCATCCGCGCCGGCTCGCTCGGCATGAAGGCCGCCTCGCTCTCGGGCGGCAACCAGCAGAAGCTTGCGCTGGCCAAAGTGTTGCACCCCGCGCCGCACGTGCTGGTGCTCGACGAGCCGACGCGCGGCGTCGATGTCGGCGCCAAGCGCGAGATCTATTTCCTGATCCAGAAGCTCGCGGCCCAGGGCCTCGCCCTGATCGTCATCTCTTCGGAGCTGATCGAACTGATCGGCCTTGCCCATCGCGTCGCAATAATGCGCGAGGGCCGGATCGTCGCGACGGTGGAGGGCGACGAGATTACCGAAGCGACCATGATCGCCCATGCCACGGGGACCCGCCATGTCGCAGCCTGAAGCCGTCCAGCGCGCCGAGGGCCGCGCCCGCGAGGCCACCGTCCCGCTCGGTGACCGCATCGCAGCCTTCGGCCCGATCATCGGCCTCGTGCTGCTCTGCGGCGCCGGCGCCATGCTGAACAGCGATTTCGCCACGCTCGACAACGCGCTGAATGTGCTCACCCGCACGGCCTTCATCGGCATCATCGCAGTCGGCATGTGCTTCGTCATCATCCTCGGCGGGATCGACCTCTCGGTCGGCTCGATGGCGGCGCTGATCGCGGGCTGCGTCATCCTCTTCATCAACTGGGCGGCCGGCGCCTTCGGCTCGCCGTTGATGGCGGTGATCGGCGGTGCCACACTCGCGGTCGTGCTCGGCAGCGTCTTCGGGCTGCTGCACGGAATCCTGATCGCGAAGGGGCGGATCGAACCCTTCATCGTCACCTTAGGAACGCTCGGCATCTACCGGGCATATCTCACCTATTTCGCCGATGGCGGCGCACTCACGCTCGACAATGCCCTCGCCGATCTCTACGCGCCGGTCTATTACGGCAGCTTCCTCGGCGTGCCGATCCCGGTCTGGGTCTTCCTGCTGGTCGCACTCACCGGCGCGCTGATCCTGAACCGCACGATCTTCGGCCGGCATGTCCAGGCGATCGGCTCCAACGAGACCGTGGCGCGCTACGCCGCCGTCGATGTCGAGCGCGTCAAAATCCTCACCTACATGCTGCTCGGCCTCTGCGTCGGCGTCGCTACGCTGCTCTATGTGCCGCGACTGGCCTCGGCCTCGCCGACCACCGGCCTGCTCTGGGAGCTTGAGGCCATCGCCGCGGTCATCGTCGGTGGCGCGGCCCTCAAGGGTGGCCATGGCAGCATCACCGGCACGGTCATCGGCGCGATCCTGCTCTCGGTGATCAGCAACATCCTCAACCTGACGAGCCTGATCAGCGTCTACCTGAACGCCGCCGTGCAGGGCTTCGTCATCATCACCGTCGCGTTTTTGCAGAAAGGCCGCCGCTGAAGGCGGTCAAACAGGGAGAGAAGCGATGTCCATGCAGACCAGACGCAGCCTCATGCTTGCCACCGCCGCGGGCCTCGCCTTCGCAGCGAGCGGTGCCGCCGCCGAACCCGTCCATCTCGGCGTGTCCATTCCCGCCGCGACGCACAGCTTCATGGGCGGCATCAACTACTGGGCGAACCAGGCGAAGAAGGACCTCGAGGCCAAGCACAAGGACCTCAAGATCACCATCCGCACCGCGGCCAACGCGACCGAGCAGGCCAACCAGCTCCAGGACCTGAGCACTGTCAGCAAGATCAACGCGCTCGTCGTCTTCCCCTTCGAATCCGCGGCGCTGACCCGGCCGGTCGCCAATGTGAAGGCCAAGGGCGCCTATGTGACGGTGGTCGACCGCGGCCTGACCGACACCTCGGCGCAGGATGCCTATGTCGCGGGCGACAACACCGCCTTCGGCAAGATCCCGGCCGAATACATCGCCAAGACGCTCGGCGGCAAAGGCAATGTCGTGGCGCTTCGCGGCATCCCGACCACGCTCGACAACGAGCGCATGGATGCCTTCAACGCCGTGCTGAAGGGCCATCCCGACATCAAGCTGCTCGACGCCAAATACGCCAACTGGAACCGCGACGACGCCTACAAGGTCACGCAGGATTTCCTGACCCGCTTCAAGGATATCGACGCGATCTGGGCCGCCGATGACGACATGGCCTTCGGCGCGATCCGCGCCATCGACCAGGCCGGGCGCAAGGACATCAAGGTGATCTTCGGCGGTGCCGGCGCCAAGGACATGGTCAAGACGATCCTCGACAACAAGGATCCGCGCATCCAGGCCAATGTCAGCTACTCGCCGAAATTCATCTATGAATCGATCAAGTTGACGGCAGAAGCTCGCCTGAAAGGCGAGAAGCTGCCGGCGACCACGATCATTCCCTCGGTGCTGATCGACAAGAGCAACGCCAAGGACTTCTACCACCCCGACTCGCCGTTCTGAGCGGGCTGAACACGCCGTCATCCCGGGCTTTTCTCGGGATGACGGAGCTTCTTCGAGACCTGTTCCGTGAGTTCTGCCGGCATGAACCAGTATCCCCCGCGCAAGTTGCGCTATGCCATGATCGGCGGCGGCCGCGATGCCTTCATCGGCGCCGTGCACCGCCATGCCATCGCGCTCGACGGGCAGGCGGAACTGGCTGCGGGTGCGCTCTCGTCGACGCCCGAGAAGGCCCGCGCGTCCGGGCGGGCGCTGGGGCTCACGGATGCCCGTAATCACGCATGCTGGCAGGTCTTGCTCGAAGCCGAACTCGCCCGCCCGACGGCGGAGCGCGTTGACCTCGTCATCATCGTCACGCCGACCGACACGCATTTCCCGATCGCGCAGGCCTTCGCGGAAGCCGGTTTCCATGTCGTCTGCGACAAGCCGCTGACCCATACCGGCGCGCAGGCCACGATGCTGGTCGAGACGGTCGCCCGCCAAGGCACGGTGTTCGGCGTCACCTATAACTATACCGGCTATCCGATGGTCCGGCAGGCCCGCGAGATGGTGCGCTCCGGCGCGCTCGGCCGCATCCGCAAGGTCGTGGTCGAATACAATCAGGGCTGGCTCGCGACCGCGCTGGAAGCGACCGGCAACAAGCAGGCGAGCTGGCGCACCGACCCGGCCCGCAGCGGCATCGCCGGCGCGCTCGGCGATATCGGCTCCCATGCCGAGAACCTCGTCTCGACCGTGACCGGGCTTCAGATCGAGGAGCTGGTCGCCGATCTCGGAGCGCTCGTATCCGGCCGGGCGCTCGACGACGATGCCAGCATGCTGCTGCGATTCAAGGGCGGCGCGCGCGGCGTGCTCGTCGCCTCGCAGATCAATGCCGGGCTGGAGAACGACCTGCGCCTGCGCGTCTCCGGCGAGGACGGCACGCTGGAATGGCGGCAGGAGGAACCGAACCGGCTCATCCATCACCGCCGCGAGGGGCCGACCGAGATCTTCACGCGCGCCTCGCCCTGGCTCTGCGAATCGGCTCGCCGCGCCGGGCGCATCCCGGCAGGGCACCCGGAGGGCTTCATCGAGGCCTTCGCCAATGTCTATCGCGGCGTGTTCGCCGATATCCGGGCCCGCAAGGCCGGCACGACGGCCGGCCCGCTGGATGCTGATTACCCGACGGTCGAGGACGGCGCACGCGGCGTGCGCTTCATCGAAAGCGCGGTCGCGTCCTCGGCCGAGCGGCGCTGGCTGCCCTTCTCAGGTTGAACTCAGCGTCCGCCTGACGCTGTCGCGCCAGCCCGTGACCTTGCGCTTGCGCTCGCTGGCGGCCATGGCGGGCGAGAAGCGCCGCTCCAGCCGCCACAGGTCGGCGAAGCGATCGGGTTCGGGCAGGAGGCCTGCGTCGAGCCCGGCGAGATAGGCCGCGCCCAGAGCCGTCGTCTCCAGCACATTCGGCCGGTCGACCGGCAGGTCGAGGATGTCGGCGAGGCGCTGCATCGTCCAGTCGGAAGCGACCATGCCGCCATCGACCCGCAGGACCGATTGCTTACCGGCACCCGCATTCGGCCAGTCGGCCCGCATCGCCTCGATGAGGTCGAGCGTCTGGTAGCAGACGCTCTCCAGCGCGGCCCGTGCGAATTCGCGCGGCCCCGAATTGCGGGTCAGGCCGAACAGGGCGCCGCGCGCATGGGCGTCCCAATGCGGCGCGCCCAAGCCCACGAAGGCGGGCACCAGATAGACGTCCTGCTCGGGATCGGCCGCCTCGGCCAGCGGCCCGGTCTCGCTCGCCTTTTCGATAATGCCGAGCCCGTCGCGCAGCCATTGCACGGCAGCACCCGCGATAAAGATCGAGCCTTCCAGCGCATAGGTGCGCTTGCCGCCGAGCTGATAGGCGACCGTGCTGAGCAGGCGGTGCTTCGAGCGCACCGGCGTGTCGCCGGTGTTCAACAACGCAAAGCAGCCGGTGCCATAGGTCGATTTCACCATGCCCGGCGAGAAGCAGGCCTGCCCGATCGTCGCCGCCTGCTGGTCTCCTGCGATGCCTCGCACCGGGATCGCCGCACCGAACAGGTCAGGCACCGTATCGCCGAAATGCGCGGCGCAGTCGCGCACCTGCGGCAGCAGCGCGGTCGGGATGCCGAACAGGTCGAGCAGGTCGGAATCCCAGACGCCGCGGCCGATATCGAACAGCATGGTGCGCGCCGCATTGGTGGCGTCGGTCGCATGCACGGCCCCGCCGGTCAGGCGCCAGAGCAGGAAGCAGTCGATCGTGCCGAAAGCGAGCTCGCCCGCTTCCGCCCGGCGCCGCGCGCCCGGCACGTTGTCGAGCAGCCAGGCGATCTTGGTAGCCGAGAAATAAGGATCGATGCGCAGGCCGGTGCGCTCCGCGACGAGGTCCTCATGGCCGGCGGCGACGAGATTCGCACAGGCCTTCGCCGTGCGCCGATCCTGCCAGACGATAGCGCGATGGATGGCGCGGCCCGTCCGGCGGTCCCAGATCAGTGTCGTCTCGCGCTGGTTGGTGATGCCGATGCCGGCGATATCCGCCGCGCTCAGGCCGCCCTTGGCGATGGCCTCGCGTGCGGTCGCGAGCACGCTCTCCCAGATATCCTCAGGCTCGTGCTCGACCCAGCCCGAGGCCGGGAAGTGCTGCGGAAATTCGCGCTGGGCGCTGGCCACCACGCCGAGCGACGCATCGAACAGGATCGCCCGCGACGAGGTCGTGCCCTGGTCGATGGCGAGGATATGTCTGGCGGCCATGTCGGTTCCCTGCCCGGTCTCTTTGGTCGGCGGAGACTGGCCGATCAGCCCGCTCCCGCGCAAGCGCGTCCCAAGCGAATGTCAGGCAAGTCTCCCAGCCGGCAAGGTTCCGCTTGGCATGTCGCCTGCCCTGTAGTTAGCTTCGTCACGAAGCAGGGCCGCGCCGGGTCGTGGCCCCTGTCGGTGCCCCAGGTATCGGACAGGTTGAGAGGTTGGATCAGTGGCGGTCGAGGACCGGCAACAACGGGATGTCGCGCCTATTGCGCGGCCGCAGAGACATGACGCCGATCCGCAACGGAACGGCGCGATCCCGGTTGGTGCGCCCTTCCGAAGCTTCGCTCAGCCCACCGACAACCGCCCGCAGCCCACGACCTATGCCGCGCTCGACCTCGGCACCAATAATTGCCGGCTGCTGATCGCCCGGCCGGCTCAGCATGGCTTTCGCGTGGTCGACGCCTTCTCCCGCATCGTGCGCCTCGGCGAAGGCCTGGGCGCGAGCAGCCGCCTCGCCGATGCCGCGATGGACCGCGCCGTGGAAGCCCTGAAGATCTGCCGCGGCAAGATGGCGAATCGCGGCGTCACCCGCGCCCGTCTCGTCACGACCGAGGCTTGTCGCGCCGCGACCAACGGGCTCGACTTCATCCGCCGCGTCGCGAACGAGGCTGAACTCGCCCTGGAGGTCATCGACCAGCGCACGGAAGCCGCACTCGCCGTCTCCGGCTGCGCGGCGTTGGCCGATCCGGCGGCGGAAAGCGTCATCGTCTTCGATATCGGCGGCGGCTCGACCGAGATCGTCTGGCTCGGCGGCCGCAGCGAGGCGCGCGATCCCGCCGCCCGCATCCGCGAATGGGCTTCGCTGCCGATCGGCGTCGTCACGGTGGCCGAACGCTATGGCGGCATCGAGGTCAGCCGCGAATTGTTCGAGAAGATGGTCGAGGATTGCGCGCAGGCGCTCGCCCCCTTCGCCAAGAAGGCGGCCGGCGCCCGCGACGCCCGCAGCTTCCACCTGCTCGGCACCTCCGGCACAGTTACCACGGTCGCCGGCATCCATCTCGAGCTGCCGCGCTATGACCGGCGCGAGGTCGACGGGCTGTGGATGCATCAGCGCGACATCCTCGCGGTGATCGACCGCCTGATCGAGATGGACTATGCCGCCCGGGCGGCGAATGCCTGCATCGGCCGCGAGCGCGCCGATCTGGTGCTGGCCGGCTGTGCGATCTTCGAGGCGATCCGCCGCGCGTTCCCGAGCGAGCGCGTCCGTATCGCCGATCGCGGCCTGCGCGAGGGCATCCTGCTGCGCATGATGCATGAGGACCGCGCCTGGTGGCGACGGAAATAGGTTCGACACAATGAGCACCGGAAAATCGGGCGGCAACAGCGGCGGCAAGCCCGCCGGCGCGCGCGACATGCGCGTCAAGGTCAAGAAGGCCGGGAAGCTCAAGCATTCCTCGCAGCTCTGGCTCGAGCGCCAGCTCAACGACCCCTATGTGAAGCGGGCTCGGGAGATGGGCTATCGCTCGCGCGCAGCGTTCAAGCTCGAGGAGATGGACGACCGCTACAAGTTCCTGAAACCCGGCCAGCGTCTCGTCGATCTCGGCTGCGCGCCGGGCGGCTGGTGCCAGATCGCGGCTAAGCGCATCGGCCTGGAACAGGGCAAGGGCCATATCGTCGGCATCGACCTGCTGGCCGTCGATCCGATCCCCGGCGTCGACCTGATCCAGCTCGATTTCATGGCCGAGGAGGCGCCTGCCCTGCTGACCGAGCGTCTTGGCGGACGGGCCGACGGCGTGATGTCGGACATGGCCGCCAACACCACCGGCCACAAGAAGACCGACCATCTCAAGATCATCGCGCTGGCCGAGGCGGCCGTCGAATTCGCCCATGATGTGCTGGCGCCGGGCGGCTTCTTCCTCGCCAAGCTGTTCCAGGGCGGCGACAGCGCCGAGCTCCTCGGCATGCTGAAGCGCGACTTCACAACGGTGCGCAACGTCAAGCCGGCGGCGAGCCGCGCCGATTCCTCCGAGCTTTACGTGCTCGCGACCGGATATCGCCGGCAGCAGCGGCCGGAAGGCGATAACGCCTGACCGGTAACGCTGAAGCCGTGGCGCAACCCGTCCCACGCATGGCCCCGACGCTTCAAGTGATTCTCGACGCCGAGATCGCGCGGGGGAATTCCATCCTGAGCGTTGGTGACTGGCCGCCGGATTGCCGGCTCTTCGTCCAGCTCGCCCGCCCCTTCAGGAAGCGCTATCCGGCGCCGCCCGGCATCATCTTTGCGGCGCTGAACGACCCGCATTACTGGAAGGCGGAGTACCGCACGGTCGATGGCAGCGAGTGCCTCGCCTGCGGATTCTGAGTTGCGTTCACTCCGGGAAGATGTCCCGGGGCAGTTGGCGCGGGTCATATGTCCCTGGTGCGCTCTTCACGACCGAGGCCAAGATCCAGAAACCGAGGCCGCCGACGCCGATGAGCGGCCCGATGACCTCGAAGAAGCCGGCCCTCCCGCTCAGGCCGATATAGAGAACCATCAGGCCGGCACCGCCGAAGACCACGGCGGCGATGAGCGCGACCACGATCAGGAAGCGATGGCGCCCTTCCGGGATGCCGCGCCGGAACGCGATAGGGCCGTGCCCGCCGGCAACGAGGCGACGGTGCAGGTCCTCGATGAAGGCGGTGAAAACCGTGTCGCGCTTCGGATCGTCCACGCCCCAGGGGCTGCTCGAATGGACGAAAAGTGGCCGGCCGGACGAAAACGTCAGCTCCGCCAGCGCTTCCCAGGGCGATCGCGGCCCGCCATTGACCGCCTGCAATCGCACGCCGGTCAGCTTGGCGAAGGGCCGCAGGCCCGCACGGCCGTCGAGTTCGTAGGCGATGCCCTCGTCGCTGAGCGTCAGTTCCGCCTCGGCGAGCTTCAGCCTGGCCGCGCCGTTGCCGACGCAGAGCGTGTAGCGCGTCTCGTTCGAGGGCGCGGGCTCAACCTGCATGCCCTGACCGTGCGGCAAGCCGCCCGGGCTGACAAGCTATTCGAGCGGCTTCTGGTCCGCGATTGCCTCGGCCGTGACCTTGCGCGCGCTGACAGGGACATGGCCGGAGACCTCGGCGCCGGCATCCGGAGCGAGCCGCATCATCCATAGCGCCGACGAGGCCGAGATCAGCCCGACGATCAGGAAGGCCGGCCAGAAATCGCCGGCACCGAGCGCCTTGCCGCCATGGAGCAGATTGGCGCTCTCCAGCGCGAAGGCGCCGATGGTGACGCCCATGCTGAGCGAGAGCTGCTGGGCGACGCTCGACAGGCTGGTCGCGCTCGACATCTCGCGATTGGAGACGTCGGCGTAGCTCAGCGCGTTGATGCCGGTGAACTGCAGCGAGCGGAAACAGCCGCCGACCAGCAGCACCGCGAGCATGATCGCGTGCGGCGTCGTCGGCGTGAACAGGCCGGAAGCCGCGAGGAAGGCCGCACCGATCACGGCATTGGCGACGAGCACGCGGCGGAAGCCGAAGCGCGCCAGGATGGTCCGCGCCAGCGTCTTCATGATCAGCGCGCCGGCGGCCGACACGAAGGTGATCAGGCCGGATTGCAACGCATCGAGCCCGAAGCCGAGTTGCAGCATCAAGGGCAGCAGGAAGGGAATCGCGCCGATCCCGGTGCGGAAGATCGAGCCGCCGATCACGCCGATCCGGAAGGTCGGAATCCGGAAGAGCGCCAGGTTGAGCACCGGATAAGGCACGCGCCGGGCATGGAACCAGTAGGCCACCAGAGCGGCGGCGCCCGCCAGGACGCAGCCATAGGATACGACCTGCGGCACCAGATGGCGCCCGCCGGTGGCCAGGCCCAGCATCAGGCTGGCGAAGCCGAAGGAGGAGAGCAGGAAGCCCTTGACGTCGAGCGGCGCGACATCCTCCTCGCGGATATCCTCGAAGAACAGGCTCGCCAGCACGATGCCGACGAGGCCGATCGGGATGTTGATGAAGAAGATCCAGCGCCAGTCGAAATAGGTGGTGATGAAGCCGCCGAGCGGCGGCCCGACGACGGGGCCGACCAGCGCGGGAATCGTCAGATAGGCGAGCGCGCCGACGATCTCGGACTTGCTGACGCTGCGCAGGATGACGAGGCGCCCGACCGGCACCATCATCGCCCCGCCGATGCCCTGGACGAAGCGCGCGCCGACGAAGGCACCGAGCGAACTCGACACCGCGCAGAGGATCGAGCCGAGCATGAAGACGACGAGCGCCGAGCGGAAGATGGTGCGGGCGCCATAACGATCCGCCATCCAGCCGGAGATCGGGATGAAGACGGCAAGGCTGACGAGATAGGAGGTCAGCGCCAGCTTCAGCGCGATCGGGTCCTCGCCGAGCGAGGCGGCGATCACCGGCAGCGAGGTCGCGATCACCGTCGAGTCGGTGTTCTCCATGAAGAGCGCACAGGCGACGATCAGGGGCAGGAGTTTGGCGCGCTGCAAGGGCTCGAACCTTCCACGCCCGGTCAATTAGGCGCGTTTGAAATCATAAGCTCGGCTATTAATCCGATGCATCGGGAGTGACGAGTGCGAATTCGCGGCCCGGTGCCCGATTTGCCCGCTGCGGGCGCGCTTCCGCAATGCACTGCACTCATGGCCTGGCGGCACGCACAACGCCGCCATGCGCCGTCATCACTGCTTGGCGCCTTGTCCCAGCACCATCTCCTTGATGTCCGGCTGAGCCGGAGCGTCGCGAGGGGCGCGGGTCGCCAATCTCTGGAGAAGCGCCATGATCATCGTTTCACCCGTTCTCACTGCAGCGCGCCGCGTCATGCCCGGGCTATCCGCCCTCGGGCTCGCCCTGGCTGCCGGGCTGGCCGGGGCGCCAGCCCCGGCTGCCGCGGCCTCCGACAGCTGGCAGAGCAGCTGCCAGTTCAAGAATATTCCCGGCAGCGGCGGCGAGGGCCTGCGCTACGACGCCTGCCTGCGCCTGGAGACCTGCCGGCGCATGACCGATGCCACCGGACACGCGGTCATGCAGGCCGGCTGCTTCGAGATGGCGCCGAGCGCGCCGTCCCTGCCGGCGGCCGGCCGCGCGGCCCGCTGACAGCCGCGACGCAAGGGAAACGGCGCCGTCATGCACCGGCGCCGTTTCCGCACTGCAAAATAATCCAGCCCGGCGCACTAGCGGACCCGCCGCGCCCATGCTAACGGGCCTCGTCAACTCGGCACTGGGCCTCTTGCCCTGCCCCCTTGAAAAGCCGGCCTCGCCCGGCGGTCGGAGTTGACGATGACGCTTTCCCTCGACGGTCTGATTCGCGACGGTTTCACCTTCGACGACGTGCTCCTCGAGCCCGGCCCGTCCGAGGTCATGCCGGCGGATGTCGACATCCGCACGAAGCTCACCCGCACCATCTCGCTGAACCTGCCCATCATCGCCTCGGCGATGGATACGGTCACCGAGGCCCGCATGGCGATCGCGATGGCGCAGGCCGGCGGGCTCGGCGTCATCCACCGCAATCTCGATGCCGACCAGCAGGCCGCCCAGGTCCGCCTCGTCAAGAAGTTCGAATCGGGGATGATCGCCAACCCGATCACCATCCACCCGGACGAGACGCTGGCCGACGCGCTGGCGCTGATGAAGAACAACGGCATCTCCGGCATCCCGGTCGTCGAGCGCGGTCCGCAGGGCCATAACGGCAAGCTCGTCGGCATCCTGACCAACCGCGACGTGCGCTTCGCCCAGAACCCGGCACAGCCGGTCTCCGAGCTGATGACCAAGGAGCGCCTGATAACGGTGCGCGAGGGCGTCAACCCCGAGGAGGCGCGCCGCCTGCTCCACCAGTTCCGCATCGAGAAGCTGCTGGTCGTCGACGACCATTACCGTTGCATCGGCCTGATCACCGTCAAGGACATGGAGAAGCAGGTCGCCCATCCGAACGCCGCCAAGGACGTGCATGGCCGCCTGCTGGCCGCCGCCGCGACCACGACCGGCGACCAGGGCTTCGAGCGCTCGGAAATGCTGATCGATGCCGGCGTCGACCTTATCGTCGTCGATACCGCCCATGGCCATTCGGCCAAGGTGCTGGAAGCCGTCAGCCGGGTGAAGAAGCTCTCGAACTCGGTCCAGGTCATCGCCGGCAACATCGCCACCGCCGGCGGCGCCCAAGCCCTGATCGATGCCGGCGCCGACGCGATCAAGGTCGGCATCGGCCCGGGCTCGATCTGCACGACCCGCATTGTCGCGGGCGTCGGCGTGCCGCAGCTCACCGCTATCATGGATGCGGCCTCGGCCGGCGCCAAGGCCGGCGTGCCGGTCATCGCCGATGGCGGCATCAAGTATTCGGGCGACCTCGCCAAGGCGCTGGCGGCCGGCGCCTCCTGCGCCATGGTCGGCTCGCTGCTGGCCGGCACCGACGAGACGCCCGGCGAAACCTTCCTGTACCAGGGCCGCTCCTACAAGGCCTATCGCGGCATGGGCTCGGTCGGCGCGATGGCGCGCGGCTCGGCCGACCGCTACTTCCAGCAGGACATCAAGGACTCGCTGAAGCTCGTGCCGGAGGGCATCGAGGGCCAGGTCGCCTACAAGGGCCCGGTCTCGAACGTGCTGCACCAGCTCGCCGGGGGCCTGCGCGCCGCCATGGGCTATGTCGGCGGCAAGGACCTCGAGGACTACCGCAACAAGGCCCGCTTCATCCGCATCACCAGCGCCGGCCTGCGCGAGAGCCATGTCCATGACGTGACCATCGTGCGCGAGAGCCCGAACTACCCGACCCGCTCTTGAGTCAGCGCGGGCATTGTGCAGCACTGGCCCGACTCATCCGGGCCGGTGCGACACGAGGCGACGCGTAACCATGACTCTCAAGCTGATCTATCCGACGCTGGCGATGATCTTCTGGATCTTCGTCGTCGGCGTCGTTCTGGCAATGCGCCGCAAGACCGCCTTCACGAGCGGCGCCGTCCGGCCCGCGGATGTGTCGGTTTCGACAGAGCGCTACCCTGTGCCCGCCCGGCTCGCGGCCGCCAACTTCACCAACCAGTTCGAAACGCCGGTGATCTTCTTCGCCGTGGTGATGGTCGCGATGGAGACCGGCGCCACCGGCTATGTCATGGCGATCCTCGCCTGGCTCTATGTTGCGACACGCGTGCTCCACACGCTGATCCATGTCGGCCCCAACCGGCTGCCCCTGCGCGGCGCGGTCTATGGCGTCGGCATCATTGCGCTGTTCTGCATGTGGCTGGGCGTGCTGATCTCGGTTCTCTGAGCGGCAAGCCCAAACTCACCGCACTCCCGTTAAGCATTCCGCCCGTTTCCGCCGGCAACGGAGCCGGGGCCGTTGAAGCTTAACGAAAAGTAAACTACACCCACTCAGGCGGCGGACGGTGGACAAGCGTAGTTTGGAGTGACGCGATGTTGCGTGTCCGTGAAGTCCCGGCGCGGGTGTTTGCCCGTGACGGTGAGGTGATGCCTGCCGCTTCCGGCAAAGCGAACATGTCCCGGGCCGGCCGCAAAGGCCGCCTGCTGGCGCTCGCCGCCCTTGGAGCCGCGCTGGGCTCGGGCGGCATCGTGCTGACCGCCTCCATGGTTCAGGCCGAAGGCGACGCTGGCGCACGCGAATTCATCATGCAGGAGGCCGCGCGCCGCAGCGAACAGGGCCGCGTGCAGAACGCCGCCTATGCCTCGACGCGCTACGCTCCGCAGGCCAGTGCCTATGCGCCGGCCGGCAATGGCTGGCGCCTGCCGCTGCTGCAGATGCAGCCCAACGGCCAGCTCGCGCAGCCGCCGATCGATCTCAACCCGTTCCGTACGGCCCCCAGGAAACTCGCCGACCGGCAGCGCAGGCCGGCCGGCACGACCGCGGCCTCCCTCGACACCGTCACGGGCGCGGCGGACAGGGCCCAGACCTTCTGCGTGCGTCTCTGCGACGGCTTCCACGCGCCGATCGGCTATCTGCGTTCGTCCGGCGATCTCAAGGCGCATGAGGCGATCTGCAAGGCGATGAATCCGGGCGTTCCGGTCAAGGTCTTCAAGGCCGCCGCCGGCGTGACCGATATTGCCGATGCGGTCGCCGCCGACGGCAAGCGCTATGGCGCCCTGCCGATGGCCTTCAGCCATGCGAAGGCGGCTGATCCCGCCTGCCGGCCGGCCATCGCCCAGGCCGGCGAACGTCGCGTCTCCCTGTTGCGCGACATCACCTTGCGACCGGGTGACAGCGTCGTGCTCGACGGCAAGGTCTCGACCTTCACCGGCAGCTCGAGCTGGCCTTACAGCCGGCGCGACTTCCGCGATTTCCGCACCGCTTCCGAGCTCAGCAAGGCGCAGCGCCGGCAGATCGACGAGCAGGTCGGCATTTCCCGGATGGAGGCGCAGGCGCGCAGCGTCCGGCGCCAGATGCGGGTCCGCGAGGCACAGCTCCAGGATGACGGCATCGCCAGCGACGCGATCCTGCGCGGCTCGGTCGATCCGACGATGCGCGAGCCGGTGCGCCTGATCTCGCTCTCGCTGCCGACGCGCTGAACCGCTGTTTCCGCCGCTGCCTTCGGGGGCCGAGCTATCTTATTGGAGACTAGCGGCGCGATTTCGCGCCGTGGTGTCATCACTCCGGCGTGACGAGGCTGACCTAAAGGCAAGGCCGTCGACCGCGACAGGTCGCCTCAGCCGAAAGGCGTACGACCCCGGCCACCCCGAAATCTCGCCGTGTTTCCAATGGAATGCCCCATTTATTAGAATTCGTCAAAATAAGAAGAACTCTAGAATTCCTATAAGACATTGATATCAAAGGATTACTTCATTGACGCTCCGCAGGCGTGGCTCTATCGCTCACCTGTCGCGCTGATCGCGCCCATCGACGGAGCAGAAGAATGACCGCAAAGACCTATCTCCACGCCTTGGCGCTGTCTTCCTGCCTTCTGGCCGCCCCCGCCTTCGCGCAGGGCGTCAACCTCTACACCACCCGCGAACCCGCCCTCCTCAACCCTGTGCTGGAAGCCTTCACCAAGGATACCGGCATCAAGGTCAACGCCGTTTTCCTGAAGGACGGCCTGCAGGAGCGCATCCGCGCCGAGGGCGCCAACAGCCCGGCCGACGTCATGCTCATGGTCGATGTCGGCGAGATCAATGCCGCCGTCGAGGCCGGCATCACTCAGCCGATCAAGTCCGACCTCGTCGACAAGACCGTCCCGGCCCAGCTGCGCCCCGACAACAACTGGGTCACGCTTACCAAGCGCGCCCGCGTCGTCGTCGTCTCGAAGGAGCGCATCAAGCAGGACGCGATCACCTATGAAGACCTCGCCGATCCCAAGTGGAAGGGCAAGTTCTGCATCCGCGCCGGCCAGCACCCCTATAACAACGCCTTCTTCGCGGCCTATCTCGCTCATCACGGCGCCGACAAGACCGAGACCTATCTGAAGGCGCTGCGCGCCAATGCCGCCCGCAAGCCCGGCGGCGGCGACCGCGACGTCGCCCGCGACATCCAGTCCGGCCTCTGCGACATCGCCATCATCAACACCTACTATATCGGCCTGATGAGCGAGGCGAAGAACGAGCAGAAGGGCTGGTTCGACGCGATCAAGCCGCTCAAGACCACCTTCGCCAATGGCGGCACGCATGTGAACGTCTCGGCCGCGGCGCTGGCCAAGAACGCCCCGAACAAGGACAACGCCGTCAAGCTGGTCGAGTACATGCTCGGCGACAAGGCGCAGGCTCTCTACGCGAACGGCAATTTCGAGTTCCCGGTCAATGCGGCCGTGACCGACTCCGCCGCCGTCAAGCTGCTCGGCGCCGTCACGCCGGACAAGCTGCCGCTCTCCGAGGTCGCCAAGCAGCGCAAGGCCGCCGCGAACCTCGTCGACAAGGTCGGCTTCGACAATTGAGCCTGAGCCAACCGCTCAGCCATCAGCGACGGTCGCCACTCGCGTGGCGGCCGTCGACCCGTTTTGCCTATGCCGCGATCGGCGGGGCGGCGCTCGTGCTGCTGCCGCTGCTCGCGCTGCTGGCCACCGCGATCTCGTCGCCGCAGGCGGTCGAGATCTGGCCGCATCTCGCCGCCAATGTCCTGCCGACAGCCCTCGTCCAGACCGGACTGCTGCTGGCCGGCGTCGGCACGACCTGCGCCGTCATCGGCGTCGGCACGAGCTGGCTGGTGACCCAGTATGATTTTCCCGGCCGGCGCTCGCTCGAATGGCTATTGGTGCTGCCGCTGGCGCTGCCGACCTATCTCACGGCCTATATCTACGTCGAATTCCTCGGCTTTCAGGGGCCGCTCCAGAGCGCGCTGCGTGCCGCCACCGGCTGGCGTTCGCTGCGCGACTATTGGTTCCCCGACCCGCGCAATCTGCCGGGCGCGATCGCGATCATGGCGATCGTGCTCTACCCTTACGTCTATCTCAGCACGCGCGCGCTCTTCGGCGTGCAGGGCGCCAGCATCGTCGAGGCCGCGCGCAATCTGGGCGCCGCGCCCGGCCGGCTGTTCTGGCGCATCGGATTGCCGCTCGCGCGCCCGGCGCTGGCAGCGGGGCTCACCCTCGTCCTGCTGGAGACGCTGAACGATATCGGCGCGACCGAATATCTCGGCGTGAGATCGATGACGCTCTCGATCTACACGACCTGGGTCAATCGCGGCTCGCTGCCCGGCGCGGCCCAGATCGCCTGCGTCATGCTGCTCATCGTCTTCGCGCTGATCCTCGTCGAGGTGAAGCTGCGCGGGCAGCGGCGCTTCGCTCTGCCCGTCCGGCAGCCGCGGCCGGTCACGCGCCGCCCGCTGCACGGGCGCGCCGCGATGCTGGCCACACTGGCTTGTGCCTTGCCCGTGCTCTTCGGCGCGGCCCTGCCGATCGGCTACCTCGTGGTCGAAATCCTGCAGCGCGGCCTGTTGGCACAGTTCGACGTGGCCCTGCTCCGGCTCCTCGGCAATGCCCTGCTGCTATCGGGACTGGCGTCGGTCCTCGTGGTCGCCCTCGGGCTCGGCATCGCCACGGCGGCCCGCTCCGGCCGCGAGACCTGGCTGAAGCCCCTCGCCCGCATCGCCAGCCTCGGCTACGCGGTGCCGGGCACCGTGCTGGCACTCGGCCTGCTGATCCCGATCGCTGCCTTCGACAACCTGCTGGCGAATGCCGCCTCCGCCTTGTTCGGGCTCAAGCCCGGCCTGATCCTGATCGGCTCCGGCGCGGCTCTGGTCATCGCCTATACCGTGCGCTTCCTCGCCATCGGGGTTTCCGGCGTCGAGAGCGGCCTGTCGCGCGTCTCGCCGCGCATCGACGATGCCGCCCGCGCGCTTGGCGCCGGCGGCACGGAGGTCACGCGCCGCATTCACTGGCCGCTCGCCCGCCCGGCCATCGCCGCCGCGGCGCTGCTGGTCTTCGTCGACTGCCTGAAGGAACTGCCGGCGACGCTGCTGCTGCGCCCGCTCAATCTCGACACGCTGGCGACCGTGGTCTACGGCCATGCTTCGCGCGGCGTCTTCGAGGACGGGGCACTGGCGACCCTGCTGATCATCCTCGCCGGGCTCTATCCGGCCTTCGTCCTCGCCAAAACCGGTGCAGATCGAACGGGATAGCCGGCTCTCAGCCTCGACAAGCCCTCCAGATCGGCCTAAACCCTCTGCCGCCAGGGGGCTGGCTGACTTTCGGCCCGTGCCGATTCGGAAGTCCATGACCAGACGCGCAGCGATCCTCGCTTTCAGCCTCGTCGTTACCATCGGCCTGCTCGGTTTGCAGTCCTGGGACGTTGCGCTCGGGCGCGTCCAGCGCAGCGCGATCAGGGCGATCGAGGAACGGACTGGCTTCGTCGTCAAGGCGATCGAGCGCGCCGAGTTCGCCCTGCTGCCCCTGCCCCGCATCAGCCTGTCTCAGGTCGCCTTCACCCAGCGCGACGGCGCTCTTGCCGGCGAGGCCGTACGGGTCAAGGCGCATCTGCGCCTCCTGCCGCTGTTCAGCGGGCGGATCAGCTTCGACCGCGTCGATCTCGTCGCCCCCCGGATCGATGTCGCCGCTCCTGCCGGCAGCGACGGTATCACCGAATGGCTCAGCCCCGCGCTTGCCGAATTCGAGCAGTTGCAGAGCCAGAGCAAGATCGTCGTCAGTTCAGGTTCGGTCTTCCTGCGGGCCGACGGCGCGATCCAGAGCGTCGTGCGCGACCTCAATCTCGTCATCGACGAACGCGACCGGAACGAACCGCTCAGCCTGTCCGGCTCGCTGAGCTGGCGCGGCGTGCCCACCGAGGTGAACCTGCTCTGGCCGATGGCCGGCGGCAACGCCAAGGCTGCCCTGTCGGCCACCTCCCCTCTGTTGAAGCTGCGCTTCGAGGGCAACCGCTCCGGCCCGGGCGAAGCCGTGATCAGCGGTCCCCTCGTTCTGTCCACCCCCTCGCTGCCGAAGCTGCTGGGCTGGTTCGGCGAGAAATCGCGGCTGGGCTCGGCGCTCGGCGCCGTCGCCATCTCGTCCGAGATTCAGGTGAAGGCCCGCGAGGTCTCGTTCAACAGCGCGATCGTCAATCTCGACGGCGAGCGCCTCGACGGAGCGATCAAGCTCGCGGAAACCGGCGGACGCTTCGCGCTATCGGGCACGCTCGCCGGCGCGACGCTCGATCTCGGCCGCCTCGTCGACCGCTTGCCGGTCCCGGCCGTCAATGCGGCGGACACCACTCCCTTCGACCTCGACGCCTGGACCTCACGCGATATCGACCTGCGCATCTCCGTCGATGCCGCCCGCCTGAAGGGGGCCAGGCTCAGCGATGTCGCGACCTATCTTCTGATCAAGAAGGGGCGCTTCGAGACAGGCCTGCTCCGCGCCAGCGCCTATGGCGGCAACGTCAAGACCCGGCTGCTCGCGATCGGCACGCCCGCTGGCGTCGACGTCAAGATCCAGGCCGGGCTCGACAAGGTGAATATCGGCCAGGCTGCTTCCGACCTGCCGCAACTGGCGCGCCTGAGCGGCACGGCGGGCGTTCAGCTCGCGCTGGACGGCATCGGCCGCACCTTCGACGAATTGCTGGGGTCGTTCACCGGCCGCGTCAACCTGGCCGCGCGGCAGGGCGAAATCGGTGGCATCGCCTTTGCCGAATTGCTCCGCCGCGCCGAGCGCAGCCCGGCCCAGGCGCTGCGCGACTGGCGACAGGGCAAGACGCCGTTCGAGACCATCTCGGCCAATGCCGGGATCGCCGGCGGCATCCTCGCCCTGACCGAAGCGCAAATGACCGGCCAGAACTACCGCTTCAACCTCGCCGGCAGCGCCTTGCTGCGCTCCCGCACCCTCGACATGACGGCGCTTCTCACCTCGCCGAACGGGGCCCTGAAGCTGCCCTTCGTGCTCAAGGGGCCGGTCGACGCGCCGGTGTTCGAGCTCGAAACCGAGGCGTTCCTGAGCCCGGCCGGCGCGACGCTGCTCACGCGCTGACTTAAGCCTAGTTTCGCATTCTCCCGAAATCCGCTCTCATGCCGCCGGGCTTGTTGCGGCAGCGCGAAGGATGCGGCGATGAAGATGTGGATCATGGGCGCGCTGGCGCTCGCAGGATGGATGACGGCAGGCATGGCCGAGGCGCAGGATCTGGCGGTCGAGAAGAAGATCTTCGAGATCCCGAGTTTCACGACCCAGAGCGGACGCACGCTCCGGAATGTCCGGGTCGGCTGGGAGAGCTACGGCACGCTCAACGCCGACAAGTCCAACGCCATCCTGATCTGCCATTTCTTCTCGGGCAATTCGCATGCCGCCGGCAAATACGCGGCCAATGACGCGGCGCCGGGCTATTGGGACGCGATCATCGGCCCGGGCAAGGCGATCGACACCAACAAGTATTTCGTCCTGTCGTCCGATACGCTGGTGAACCTCAACACCGGCGATCCCAAGACCACCACGACCGGCCCAGCCTCGACCAATCCCGACACCGGCAAGCCCTATGGGCTCGACTTCCCCGTCGTCACGGTGCGCGACTTCGTCGAGGTCCAGAAGGCGCTGGTCGAGAGCCTCGGCATCAGGAAGCTCGCGCTGGTCGCCGGCCCCTCGATGGGCTCGCTCCAGACCTTCGAATGGGCCGCGAGCCACCCCGAGATGGTCGCCAAGGCGATGCCGGTGATCGGCGCCGGCGAGGCCGATGCCATGCTGATCGCCTGGCTCGACGTCTGGGCCGCGCCCATCCTCGTCGATCCCAACTGGAACAATGGCGATTATTACGGCAAGACCCCGCCGCTCGCCGGCCTCGCCAAGGCGCTGACGGCGGTGACGCTGCAGGCCAACCATCAGGACTGGGCCAACGCCACCTTCGGCCGCCGCCCGGCCAAGGAGGGCGATGATCCCGCCAAGGCGCTCGCCAACAAGTTCCAGGTCCAGAGCGTGCTCGACAATGCCGGCATGGCCCGCGCGAAGGTCTCCGACGCCAACCATTTCCTCTATCTCGTCAAGGCGAACCAGCTCTTCGCCGCCGGCGGCACCTCGCTCGCTGACGGCATGGCGAAGATCAAGGCGCCGATGCTGCTGATCACGCAGCCGAAGGACCTCGTCTTCACGCCCGATATGGTCGCAACCACGGTGAA
Organism: Allobosea sp. MMO-172; assembly: GCF_037147855.1. Taxonomy (NCBI): domain Bacteria; kingdom Pseudomonadati; phylum Pseudomonadota; class Alphaproteobacteria; order Hyphomicrobiales; family Alloboseaceae; genus Allobosea; species Allobosea sp. MMO-172. The sequence continues at coordinate 163,396 of NZ_JBBCUM010000012.1, forward strand.
GGCCGCGAAGGCGGCCGGGCGCGACATCACCCACACGACCATCGACGGCTCGCGCGGCCATCTCGACGGCGTGATGTCGATGAAGCAGGCCGAAGGCGCGATCCGGGCCTTCCTGGAGAAGTGACGGGCTACGCCGCGGCCGGCTCCTCCATGCGGTGGACGATCCGGTCGATCAGACCCCATTCCAGCGCTTCTTCGGCGGTCATGAAGCGGTCGCGGTCGAGCGTGCGCTCGACCTCCTCGTAGCTGCGCCCGCAATGCTCGGCATAGAGCCGGGTCATCCTATGCTTGGTCTGCCGCATCTCCTCGGCATGGATGAAGATGTCGGAGGCCTGCCCCTGGAAGCCGCCGAGGGGCTGGTGCACGTGCAGGCTGGCATTGGGCAGTGCCCCGCGCTCGCCCGGCTCGCCGGCCATCAGCAGGAACGAGCCCATCGATCGCGCCGTGCCCATGCACAGCGTATGCACGGGCGAGCGGATGTAGCGCATCGTGTCGTACATGGCGAAGCCGCTGGTCACCACGCCGCCCGGCGAGTTGATGTAGAGATGGATCGGTTTCTTCGGGTTCTCCGCTTCGAGGAACAGGAGCTGCGCGCAGACCAGCGCGCTCATCGCGTCGTTGACCTCACCGTTCAGGAAGATGATCCGCTCGCGCAGCAGCCGCGAGTAGATGTCGAACGAGCGCTCTCCGCGGCTCGACTGCTCGACGACCATAGGGACGAGTTGCATCGCTTCGCGCATCGGCGAACTCCAAAGTCTCGGGAAAATGGATAGAGGTTTTCGCGCCGCCTCAGGCGGCGGCACGCATTACCGACGGCGCATTGCTGTTCGCCGGGATCAGCTCCCGCCCGACGCGACGATTGGTCAGTTCGTGGACCACATGCAGGCTGCTTCCGCCGGCCTCGCTGGCATCGATACGGAAGGTGACCACGCTTTCCAGAAAGGGCGGCTCGCTGTCGCGCATGCGGTAGCGCAGCGCCTCCCCCGGCGTGACGACGCTCGGCTCGGGGTCGGCCAGTTCGGCGTCGGGCAACCAATGCTCGCGTAGGCCGGGCGTGCTGAGGGCGCGCCAGAGCTTCTCCGGCGGCTCGTCGAACCGGAACTCGAAGACGAGAGGGTCGGCCGCCGTTTCGCTGTCCTCGCCGCTCATTGATCCATCTCCTTGAGCAAGGTCCTGAGATCGTCGATCCGCGCCGGCCAGAAGGCGCGGTATTTCGCCAGCCATCGTGCGACCAGTGCCAGCCCCGCCGGGTCGACCCGGTAGTTCACGAAGCGCCCCTGCCGCTCCTCGCGGACGAGGCCGGCGCCGCGCAGCACCGCGAGGTGCTGCGACATCGCCGGCTGACTGATCGCGATGCCCTCGCGCAGCTCGCTCGCATTCATGCTGCCAGCCGCCAGCTTGTCGAGGATGGCCCGCCGCGTCGGATCGGCCAGCGCCTTGAATATCTCGTTCTCGATCATGATGGCACATAAGCATTGACTTATATGAATCGCAAGAGCGCTTTCGTGCACCAGCCACGGAAGCTCTTTCCAAGAGCGGCCCGGCCCAATTCCGCGGGATGCGAAACAGCGGCGCCGTGCTAGCGTGTCGCGAGGACCGATACGGGCCGCGAGAGGGCATGCCATGAGGATGACGGGGCTAGCCATTCTCCTGATATGCTCCCTGTCGTCTCCCACCGCGCAGGCCGCCTGTACGGAGCCACAAGCCGGCTCGGATCAGGCCCCCGCCTTGTCGCCGCCGCTGAGCCAGGTCGTGACCGGCACCGGCCGCCTGCAATTCCATTCGGCGCCGGACAGCGCCTGCCCGATGAAAGGCGTCTTCATCATCCCGAAGGACGAGGTCATCGCCTATGCGCAGACGCGGGATGGCTGGTCGTCGGTGATGTATCTTAATCCCCGGACCGGCCGCGACGTCAGCGGCTGGGTCAGGTCGGCTCGGTTAAGGACGGTCGGGACGATGGGGCCGGGGCGCTGATTGCCGCGCGCTGCGCTACGGGTCTGTAATGGGTTGGAAGCAGACCATGAACGTCGCGGTGATCAAGATCGGGCAGGTCATTCGGGCGAGGGTTGGGAGCGGGCTTTCCGAGCGCGGTTGAAACCACTCTCAGTCCTCGATATCAAAGGTCAGAATCCAATTCTCGCCACGGTGTAAGCGAGAAAATGATGGCTCCGATTGGGGTTTCGCAACCGATAATGCTAAGAGCGATAATCAGTAATTTTTTTAAGCTGGCTATCCTGAATATAGCACTGACTGGCTGCGCACCAAAATTTCAACTGAATCACGATCAATTTAATGAGCGCCTGAGAGAATCTTACCCTTATGGAAGCAGCTATCTTAAGATGAAAACCGAACTGATCTCCCATGGATTTCGTATGGAAGTAGACAACAATAATAGAGGGACATTTTCTTTCTCAAACACTGGCGGACTTGCCGATTGCGGCCAGATAATAGACGGGTCAACGAATCCTACCGGGGAGTACGGTTCTACCCGCAGGGCGACCGATAAGATTACTCACATAAGCGGAAATCAGGGGTGTTTTCGAACTTTCGTGCCCTGAGACCGCGATGGATCGGAAGAAGTAACGCTATTCGCCATCGACCCGAAACCAGTTCCCATGGATAGGGCAGCCATCGAGACGAAAGCTTGCAGCTTTGGGCGCCAAGGTGAGGCGGCATACATAACGAGACCGAAGCTTGCCGTCCCGGCCCGGCCACCCATCCGAAGGCCTGGGATCGGTCGTCATCACAAGGCGACGCCCCTTGACCTGGTAGCGCCCATTGGCAGCAAGCGCCTCCCCCACCCTGGGGCCCAGCCCATTGCGCATCGACACCATCGCCTCAACGTTACCGCCGCTCCCGAACTTCAGCGTGTACCCCCCGCTCTCCCGAAACGATTTCTTGAACGTCCCCGCGGGCAGATATTCATCATTCCACGCCCATTCGCCAACCAGCGCAGACTTAGCTGCGGAAGAGCCGTAGGCGAGGTTGAAGGTCGAAACCGTTAGCAGAGCGCCCCCTAGAATCGCGTGCACTTTCATGAAGCGCGCTTTCTGCCGCCCGCGGACATTCATCCTGACCATCCCGCTGTTCACCGTCGTCCCGGCAAGCCACATATCGGCCTCACCCATCACGGCCTTGCTTTGGCAACACAGGGAAAAGATGTCCGCTGCGGGTCGAAAGCCCCTTCCAATCACCGTCTACCCCGCCTGCGCCGCAGCCTTGATCCCGTCGATCACGAACTGCACGGCGAGCGCGGCCAGGATAACCCCGAGCAGGCGCGTAAGCACGATATTGCCGGTGACGCCGAGCAGCTTCGCGATCGGCGTCGCCGTCAGGAAAACCAGAAGGCAGGACAGCACCACGAGCCCGCAGATCACGGCCAGCGTCGCCAGCAGCAGCGGGTCGCCATGGGCGCGGCCTGCGAGCAGGATCATCGCGGTCAAGGCGCCCGGCCCCGCCATCAGCGGGATCGCCAGCGGGAAGGCCGCGACATTGCGGATATGATCCTGCGTGATCGCCGTCTCGGCCGTCTGCTGCTTGCGCTCGGTGCGGCGCTCGAACACCATCTCGAAGGCGATCCAGAACAGCAAAAGCCCGCCCGCGATGCGGAAGGCCGGCAGTGAGACGCCGAGCGCCTTCAACACGATGTCGCCGGCCACGGCGAAGAAGGCCATGATGCAGAAGGCGATGATCGAGGCGCGGATCGCGACCTGCTTGCGCTCGCCCTCCGACATCCCACGCGTCAGCGACAGGAAGATCGGCGCGAGGCCCGGCGGATCGAGCGTCACCAGCATGGTGACGAGGGCGGCGGTGGCGAATTCGACGAACATGGCGCCACATCAGCATGCCGGAAGGCCGCCGTCACGCGCCAAGAAAGGCCGGAATATGGCAGCGCGCTGAGGCGCGCCTAAAAATGCCCCGTAAAACGCTGAAATCATTGACGGAATTTTTGCTTGGACAGCGCCCGCTTTCGCTGGCTTCTCCTGCCGGAATCGGATAGCCAGAAGGCTGAAAAACCAGCAGGAATCGGGACATTTCCCCTTGAGCGACGATACCGACGACAAGCGCGACGGAGCCCCGGAACTCGGCGGCGACATCAAGCCGATCGCGATCACCGACGAGATGAAGAAGAGCTATCTCGATTACGCCATGAGCGTGATCGTGAGCCGCGCTCTGCCCGATGTCCGCGACGGCCTGAAGCCGGTCCACCGCCGCATCCTGTTCTCGATGCACGAGAACAAGAACCTGCCTGAGCGGCCCTATACCAAATGCGCCCGTATCGTCGGCGACACGATGGGTAAGTACCATCCGCACGGCAATCTCGCGGTCTATGATGCGCTGGTGCGCATGGCGCAGGACTTTTCTCTGCGCCTGCCCTTGATCGACGGTCAGGGCAATTTCGGCTCGATGGACGGCGACTCACCCGCCGCCGACCGTTACACCGAGGCGCGCCTCGACAAGGCGGCGATCCCGCTGCTCGAGGACCTCGATCTCGACACGGTCGATTTCCAGCCGAACTACGACGGCAAGGAGCATGAGCCGACGGTCCTGCCGGCGCGCTATCCGAACCTGCTTGTCAACGGCGCCGGCGGCATCGCGGTCGGCATGGCCACCAACATCCCGCCGCATAATCTCGGCGAGGTCATCGACGCCTGCGTCGCCTATATCGACGATCCCGAAATCTCGATCGACGACCTGATCGAGATCGTCCCCGGCCCTGACTTCCCGACCGGCGCCTCGATCATGGGCCGCAGCGGCATCCATTCGGCCTATCACACCGGCCGCGGCTCGATCGTGATGCGCTCGAAGACGCATATCGAGGAGATGCGCAAGGAGCGCGAGGCGATCGTCGTCACCGAGATTCCCTATCAGGTGAACAAGGCGACGATGGTCGAGAAGATCGCCGATCTCGTGCGCGAGAAGCGCATCGAGGGCATCTCGGACCTGCGCGACGAATCCAGCCGCGAGGGCGTGCGCGTCGTCATCGAGATCAAGCGCGACGCCGTCGCCGATGTCGTGCTGAACCAGCTCTACCGCTTCACCCCGCTGCAGACCTCCTTCGGCGCCAATATGGTGGCGCTGAACGGCGGCCGCCCGGAAGTCCTGAACCTCAAGGACTTCATCTCCGCCTTCGTCGAGTTCCGCGAGCTCGTCGTGTCGCGGCGCACGCGCTACCTGCTGAACAAGGCCCGCGAGCGTGCCCATGTGCTCTGCGGCCTCGCCACAGCCGTCGCCAATATCGACGAGGTCATCCGCCTGATCCGCACGGCGCCGACGCCGGCCGCAGCGCATGAATCGCTGATGGCGCGCGACTGGCCGGCCGACGACATCGCCCCGCTGATCGCGCTGGTCGACGATCCGCGCCATCCGATGAACCCGGACGGCACCTACCGGCTCTCGGACGCGCAGGCCAAGGCGATCCTCGAACTGCGCCTGTCGCGCCTCACCGCCCTTGGCCGTGACGAGATCGGCGACGAGCTGGAGAAGCTCGCCAAGGAGATCGCGGATTATCTCGATATCCTGCGCTCGCGCGCCCGCATCCAGTCGATCGTCAAGGCCGAGCTCGCCGAGGTCAGGAATGCCTTCGCCACGCCGCGCCGCACCGAGATCCAGGACTGGGGCTCCGATCTCGACGACGAGGACCTGATCGCCCGCGAGGACATGGTCGTCACCGTCAGCCATGGCGGCTATATCAAGCGCGTGCCGCTCTCGACCTATCGGGCGCAGCGCCGCGGCGGCAAGGGCCGCTCCGGCATGGCGACCAAGGACGAGGATTTCGTCGCCCGCCTCTTCGTCGCCTCGACCCACACACCTGTGCTGTTCTTCTCCTCGGAAGGCCAGGTCTACAAGGAGAAGGTCTGGCGCCTGCCGCTCTCGGCGCCGAACGCCCGCGGCAAGGCACTGGTCAACATGCTGCCGATCGAGGCTGGCGAGCGCATCACCACGATCATGCCGCTGCCCGAGGACGAGGCGAGCTGGGAGACGCTCGACGTGATGTTCGCCACCGCCTCGGGCGGGGTGCGCCGCAACAAGCTCTCCGACTTCGTCAACGTCAATCGCGCCGGCAAGATCGCGATGAAGCTCGACGAGGGCGACCATATCGTCGACGTGCAGATCTGCACCGAGAACGACGACGTGCTGCTGACCACGGCCGACGGCCAGTGCATCCGCTTCGCGGTGCCGGAGGTGCGCGTCTTCAAGGGCCGCGATTCGACCGGCGTGCGCGGCATCAACCTGGCCAAGGGCGACGAGGTCATCTCGCTGGCGATCCTGCGCCATCTCGAGGCCACGCCGGACGAGCGCGCCGCCTATCTGAAGCGCGCCGCGGCCGCCCGCCGGGCGCTGACCGGCGAGGCCGAGGAAGGTAGCGAGGCCACCGCAGCGGTCGAGGCCGATGCCGAGGAGAGCGCCGGCGATATCGAGCTCGGGCTCGAGAAGTACACCGCCATGGGCGCGGCCGAGCAGTTCATCCTGACGGTCTCGGAGCGTGGCTACGGCAAGCGCACCTCGTCGTTCGAGTACCGGGTCACCGGGCGCGGCGGCAAGGGCATCGTCGCCATGGTCGTCAATGACCGCAACGGCAAGCTCGTCGCCTCCTTCCCGGCGCTGGATACCGACCAGCTCATGCTCGTCACCGATGGCGGCCAGCTCATCCGCGTGCCGGTCGATGCCGGCCCGAACAACCGTATCCGCATCGCCGGGCGCTCGACCCAGGGCGTGACGGTGTTCAACACCGACAAGGACGAGAAGGTCGTCTCGGTCGAGTGCATCAACGACGATGGCGAAGGCGGAGAGAACGGCGAGACTGGCGACGAAGCGCCGGGCGGCGAAGCCACCGAAGGCTGACCTGCCAGCCTCTTGCGGCCATGACTTCAGGCTGTGTCTGAAGTCATGGCGCCTGCAGTGAGAGTAGCGAGGTTCGCACCGGACCGCGTCGTCATCCCGGGCTTGCCCCGGGATCTATCTTGGAGCGCCGAGCTCTATGATGGATTCCGGATCGGCGCCGCTTCGCGGCTTGTCCGGAATGACGAGGAGGCTCCCTTGCTCAACCTCGGCACCAGCCGCCAATGCGAGCGAAGCGAAGCAATCCAAGGGGATTGGGTGGAACGCGACGCCCCAGTCCCCCTAGGTTGCTTCGTCGCTCCGCTCCTCGCAATGACGAGGTGCACCGGGGCCGTTCTCTTCCGTTTGACTCAAAGCCCGCCTCACGCTCCCATCCGGTCATGAAGGCTCGTTCCGTGCCCCTCCGCACCCCCGCCATCACGCCGGAGATCATGCTGCGCGCCTATGCCGCCGGCATCTTCCCGATGGCGGAGAGCGCCGACGATCCCGGCCTGTTCTGGGTCGAGCCGGAGCTGCGCGGCGTCATTCCGCTCGACCGCTTCCATCTCTCGTCACGGCTCGCCCGCACCGTCCGCTCCGATCGCTTCGAGGTCCGGGTCGACACGGCCTTCGATGCGGTCATCGCGGCCTGCGCCGAGGCCAAACCGGACCGGACCGAAACCTGGATCAACCAGCGCATCCGCGAGATCTTCGGCGAGCTCTTCGCACTCGGCCATGTCCACACGGTCGAGTGCTGGCGCGAGGGGCGGCTGGTCGGCGGACTCTATGGGCTTTCGCTGGGCGGCGCCTTCTTCGGCGAGAGCATGTTCCACCATGAGACCGACGCCTCGAAGGTCGCGCTCGTCCATCTCGTCGCGCGGCTCCGGCATGGCGGCTACCGCCTGCTCGATACGCAGTTCCAGACCGGCCATCTCGCGCAGTTCGGCACGATGGAAATCCCGCGCGACGCCTATCGCCGACTGCTCGAGGACGCGCTGCGCCACCAAGGTCGCTGGGATGCTGGGTCGGGCTCAGAGCCGGTCAGCGGCCGGGACGTTCTCGCCCAGCTTTGAATGCGGATCGCCGAGACGGTGGCAGGATCAGCCGCCGCCGGTGGTCGGATCGCGGCCCTGGCCGGGATTGGTCGGGAAGAAGCGCTGGCTCGGCCGCTGCGGCTGCACCGGCACGCCACGCTGCGGCTCGACATCGATGCGCCCGCCCGGCGGCGGCAGCGCGGGCTGCTGCCCGGGCAAAGGCGGCTGGTTGGGGTCGCGCGGGGCGTTGCGCGGCCGGCGCGGATCCTCGGCGGGAGGCGCCTCCGGCTCCTTGGGATCGACGACGAGCTCGGTGCCGCCTTTGCAGTCGGTCAGCCAGGCATCGTAGATCGCGTGTTCGACGCCGTGCAGGCCGGGGCTCGCCGCATACATCCAGCCGGTGAAGATGCGCCGATATTCGTTCTTGACCGTGACCTCGTCGACCTCGACGAAGGCGTCGGTCTGCGGCGCCTCGGTCGGCGGACGCGTCCAGCAGACGCGCGGCGTCAGCTGAAGGGCGCCGAACTGCACGGTCTCGTCGATCGCCACCTCGAAGGAGATGATGCGGCCGGTGATCTTGTCGAGCCCGGCGAAGACGGCCGTCGGATTGCGAATGCGGTCGGCCTGAGCCGGGCCGGTGGCCGCCAGCGTCATCAGCGCGCTCGAGGCGAGGCCGGCCAGGATCGGAAAACGAAAGAACGACGGCATGCGGGCGCGAATCTCTTCGACAGCGCGGAAAGACCGCGATGGCGCGCAGTAACACGGCAATCGCAGCGGAAAAAGGGCGTTGGACCTGAAAGGCCTCAGGTTCAACCGCCAATGCGTGGCGCATAACAAAAGGCCGCCCCGTAAGGAGCGGCCCGATATGCGCGGATGGCCTCGTGGCCTTGTCTCAGCGGCCGGGCGTCCAGGCCTCGTAGTCGCCGGTCGCGGCCGGGCGCTCGCCTTCGGCCAGGGTCGAGCCCTGCGGGCGATAGGCCAGCGCCGTGCCGGTCCAGTTCTGCTGGTGCGGCTGCTGCCACTCGCGCGGCTGGTAGCTCTCCTCGGAGGGCGCGACATCAACGGTGTGATGCAACCAGCCGTTCCAGCCGGGCGGTACCTTGGAGGCCTCGGCCTCGCCCTTGTAGATCACCCAGCGGCGCTGGAAGCCGAGCGCCTTGTCCTTAACCCCACCCTTGGTGCGGTAATAGACATTGCCGAACTCGTCCTCGCCCACCCGCTCGCCATGGCGCCAGGTGTGGAAACGCGTGCCGATCGTCTGGCCGTTCCACCAGGTGAAGATCTGCAGCAGCCAGTCCTTCATCGTCCTCAGTCCGTGCGCGCAGTGCAAAACAGTCGCGCGACTTATGGCTCCCGGACTGCCTACTGTCCAGCCCGCGATAGGCCGACGGTGCTGAAACTGCGCGATGTTTCGTTCCCGTCGCAGCGCGTCAGGCTCATGACGGCGATGACATCGGAAGGGACGGCCCTGAGCTGGCGGGTCTGCTTGTCCCTGACCAGGACATTGGTCGCGCTGACGGACCGTCCCGAGGCGATGAGCGTCGCCAGTACCTCGATCTCGCGGGGGTCCAATTCATGGCGCGACCTTTTGGGGTCGGACGAACCTGCCACCAGCCGCGCGCTGGCGCTCATCTCCATGACGACATGCGCGGTGGATCCGGAAACGGTGGCCTTCGTGAAGGTCAGCCCGTTCACCGGCATTCCCGGAGCCGAGATGCCCGTCTTGTTGATGGTGATCCGCGGTGCGCTGCGGCAACCCAGCTGGCGGGATGCCCACTCCCCGGCGAAAGCCGGAGCTAGCGGCTCGCGATCGTTGCAACCTGCCAGGACGAGCGGAAGCAGGCAGACTGCGTAGCGGCGCATAGGCTTTCCCAGGCGGATCACGGTACAGCCACCCTACCCCGACCAACCTAACGTCACTTTAAGCGGATCGCTCAATCTGCGCGTGCCTTGCCGCCCTCGCCACGATTCGGCCGCGATTCGAGGCGCGCGCGAATGACCTCTCTCCGCCGGAAATGCCCGGAGATCAGCGACTTCCGGGCAGCCTTGAAAGCGGTGCTCGCAGCCGGCCTTGGGTGCCTCGCCTTCACCGACCGTCAACCATGAATAGTGGGGATTTTAGGGACTGCGCTTCCTCCGGCACTGTGGCAATCTTGCCGACGCGCATCCGATTCCCCGGTGATTTCCGGGGCTTAGCGGAGGCCTTGCAACTTATCCCCATAACCCACATATCCCTACCAGATGTCGTGCCCACAGGGATCACAGGGCACTATTCCTTGACGCCCAACGGGTATCTGCACTAGATTTTGACCATCGCATGACGGCCGGCGGCACCCCCTCTGGATGACTGCGAAACCCTAGTTTTCCAGTGTGTTCCGGGCCTGCCGCCGCATCCGCCATCAACAGCGGAAGCGAACGGATTTGCGCGGGCATTTTGGGCGCGTCCGGGACCATCGGCGGGGCGACACCGCGGAGATCCCAGAGCATCGGACCAAAAAGTGGAAGCCACTTTTTGGATGAATCCGATGCTCCTGCATTGGTGGGATCATCGTGATCGCGTCCGAAAGGACGCGCGATGATCCCGGCATCGAACCGAGTTGGGCTGACATCAGGAGCCGGTGATCAACCGGCCGCGCGTGGCTTGCAAGGCGGGCCCGCGGCAGATCAAGGGACGAAGATCATGCGCATCGAGCGCCGCTATACCACCGCCGGACAGTCGCCCTATGCCGCGATCCCGTTCCGATCGGCCGTCAGCGAGATCAAGAACCCGGACGGCTCCGTCGTCTTCCGGCTGGAAGGCATCGAGGTTCCCGAGACCTGGTCGCAGGTCGCGAGCGACGTGCTCGCGCAGAAGTATTTCCGCAAGGCCGGCGTGCCGGCGCGCCTGAAGAGGTTCGAGGAGAACGACGTCCCCTCCTTCCTGTGGCGCTCCGTCGCCGACGAGGCCGCTCTCGCCGAGCTGCCCGAGGGCGAACGCTACGGCTCCGAAATCTCGTCGAAGCAGGTCTTCGACCGCCTCGCCGGCTGCTGGACCTATTGGGGCTGGAAGGGCGGCTATTTCTCCTCGGAAGAGGACGCCGCCGCCTTCCACGACGAATTGCGCTTCATGCTCGCGACCCAGCGCGTCGCGCCGAACTCGCCGCAATGGTTCAACACCGGCCTGCACTGGGCCTATGGCATCGACGGCCCGAGCCAGGGTCATTTCTACGTCGACTTCAAGACCGGCAAGCTGGTGAAGTCGAAGTCGAGCTACGAGCACCCGCAGCCGCATGCCTGCTTCATCCAGGGCGTGCAGGACGACCTCGTCAACGAAGGCGGCATCATGGACCTCTGGGTCCGTGAAGCCCGCCTGTTCAAATACGGCTCCGGCACCGGCTCGAACTTCTCGATGCTGCGCGGCGAAGGCGAGAAGCTCGCCGGCGGCGGCAAGTCCTCGGGCCTGATGTCCTTCCTCAAGATCGGCGACCGCGCTGCGGGTGCCATCAAGTCGGGCGGCACCACGCGCCGCGCCGCCAAGATGGTGGTGGTCGATGCCGACCATCCGGATATCGAGGCCTATATCGACTGGAAGGTGAAGGAGGAGCAGAAGGTCGCCGCTCTCGTCACCGGCTCCAAGACCGTCAAGAAGCACATGAAGGCCGTGCTCAAGGCCTGCGTGAACTGCGAAGGCGAAGGCGATTCCTGCTTCGACCCCGAGAAGAACCCGGCCCTCAAGCGCGAGGTGAAGCTCGCCCGCAAGGCGCTGGTGCCGGACAACTACATCAAGCGCGTCATCCAGTTCGCCAAGCAGGGCTACAAGGACATCTCCTTCGATACCTACGACACCGACTGGGATTCCGACGCCTATCTCACCGTCTCCGGCCAGAACTCGAACAACTCGGTCTCGCTGACCGACGACTTCCTGCGCGCCGTCGAGACCGATAGCGACTGGAACCTGACCGGCCGTACGACCGGCAAGGTCGTCAAGACGCTGAAGGCCCGCGACCTCTGGGAGAAGATCGGCTACGCCGCCTGGGCCTCGGCCGATCCCGGCCTGCACTTCAACTCGACGATGAACGACTGGCACACCTGCCCGGCTTCCGGCCGGATCCGGGCGTCCAATCCGTGCTCCGAGTACATGTTCCTCGACGACACCGCCTGCAACCTGGCCTCGGCCAACCTGCTGCAGTTCTACGACACGCAAACCAAGTCCTTCGACGTCGCGGCCTATGAGCATCTCTGCCGGCTCTGGACCGTCGTGCTCGAGATCTCGGTGACGATGGCTCAGTTCCCGAGCCGCGAGATCGCCGAGCTCTCCTACGAATACCGCACGCTGGGCCTCGGCTACGCCAATATCGGCGGTCTGCTGATGACCATGGGCCTCGGCTACGACTCGGACGAGGGCCGCGCGCTCGCCGGTGCGCTCACCGCGATCATGACCGGCGTCGCCTATGCGACCTCGGCCGAGATGGCCGGCGAACTCGGTCCCTTCCCCGGCTACAAGAAGAACGCCAGCCACATGCTGCGCGTCATCCGCAACCACCGCACGGCGGCCCACGGCCTCGCCGACGGCTATGAGGGCCTGAGCGTCACCCCGGTCCCGCTCGACCACGCCACACTCGCCCGTCTCGGCGGCTCGGCCGTCACCATGGCGGAGCGCTCGCGCATCGTCTGGGACGAGGCGCTGGAACAGGGCAAGCGCTATGGCTACCGCAACGCCCAGGCGACCGTGATCGCGCCGACCGGCACGATCGGCCTCGTCATGGACTGCGACACCACCGGCATCGAGCCCGATTTCGCGCTGGTGAAGTTCAAGAAGCTCGCCGGCGGCGGCTACTTCAAGATCATCAACCGCGCCGTGCCGGATGCGCTGCGTGCACTCGGTTACCGCGAGGCCGATATCGCCGAGATCGAGGCCTATGCGGTCGGCCACGGCTCGATGAAGCAGGCGCCGGGCGTCAATCCCTCGACGCTGCGCGCCAAAGGCTTCACCGACGAGAAGATCGAGGCGGTCGAGAAGGGGCTGAAGAGCGCCTTCGACATCAAGTTCGTCTTCAACAAGTGGACGCTGGGCGAGGATTTCCTCACCGGCACGCTCAAGGTCCCGGCCGAGAAGCTGAACGACATGTCGTTCGAGCTCCTGCCCTTCCTCGGCTTCAGCAAGGCCGAGATCGAAGCCGCCAACGTCCATGTCTGCGGCGCTATGACCCTGGAGGGCGCCCCGCATCTAAAGACCGAGCACTACAACGTTTTCGATTGCGCCAACCCCTGCGGCCGCATCGGCAAGCGCTATCTCTCGGTCGAGAGCCATATCCGCATGATGGCGGCGGCGCAGCCCTTCATCTCGGGCGCGATCTCCAAGACCATCAACATGCCCAACGAGGCCACGGTCGAGGACTGCAAGAGCGCCTATATGCTCTCGTGGAAACTGGCGCTGAAGGCGAACGCCCTCTACCGCGATGGCTCCAAGCTCTCGCAGCCGCTGAATTCGGCGCTGATCTCGGACGATGACGACGAGGCGGATGACGCCGTCGAGACGCTGGTCGCCCAGCCGATGGCCGCCCGCGCCACCCAGATCTCGGAGAAGATCGTCGAGCGCATCGTCGAGCGCATCGAGCGCAAGCGCGAGCGCGAGAAGATGCCTGATCGCCGCACGGGCTACATCCAGAAGGCCACCGTCGGCGGCCACAAGGTCTATGTCCATACCGGCGAGTATTCGGACGGGCGCCTCGGCGAGATCTTCATCGACATGCACAAGGAGGGCGCGGCCTTCCGGGCGATGATGAACAACTTCGCCATCGCGGTCTCGCTCGGCCTGCAATACGGCGTGCCGCTGGAGGAGTATGTGGAGGCCTTCACCTTCACCCGCTTCGAGCCCTCGGGCTTCGTCGCCGGCAACCAGTCGATCAAGAACGCGACCTCGATCCTCGACTACGTCTTCCGGGAGCTCGCGATCTCCTATCTCGGCCGCAACGACCTCGCCCATGTCGACCCGAGCGAGATCGGCCATGACGTGATCGGCGGCGGCGTCGGCCAGGACAAGGCGCCGGATGCGGCTCCGGTCGTCTCGACCCCGCTGGCCTCCACCGGCTTCCGCCGCGGCAAGCCGATCAACCTGCTCGCCATCCAGGGCGGCGGTGCGGCAAACGACGCGGTTGCCCGCAGCACGGCTCCGGCCATGGCGCTGGCGACGGCTGGTGCGACGGCGCTGAAGGAAGAGCCGGAGGCCTATGGCGAAGCGGAGATGGCCAAGCTCGGCTTTGCGGCTCCGGCCGCCCAGCCGACGCAGTCCGAGCGCCGGGCCGAGGCGATCATGAAGGGCTATGTCGGCGACAGCTGCGGCGAGTGCGGCAACTTCACGCTGGTCCGCAACGGCACCTGCCTGAAGTGCAACACCTGCGGCTCGACCACCGGCTGCTCGTAGACGACGACAAGCATCATTGAAAATCGGGGCATAGCGTTGCCTCGATTGTAGGCAAGTTCCGCAAATTCAGAGAGGCGCCTGATCGAGTCGGGCGCCTCTCTTCGTCGGATAGAGGGCTGTCAGGAACCGCGATCTACCGTTCTGCCCCATCTGCCGCCCACAAATGACGCAGCAGCCTCCGCCGCAATCTCCGCGAGCTTAACGCTCTCCGAGCAGGCTCTTACCCCTCGCCCTGCAGATGCTTCCTGAAGAAAGGCACGGCCTGTTCGAGAGCGATCGCAACCGGCTCCGGCTTGTCGTAGAGGTCGTAATGCGACCAACCCTCGGCGACCACCAGCCGCCGGTCCTTCGAAGCCGTGGCGCGGCCATAAACCTCCATGCCGTCGCGGAAGGCGCCGAAGGCTCCCGGTTTGTTGCCGATCACCACCATCATCGGCTGCGTCAGCAACGTCTCTGCGAAAGCGAAAGCATCCCAGGCCAGCGTCTTCTGCGCATGCGAGAACAGCATGCGCGTCCAGCCGCCCGGCTGCTGGCCGCGAGGCGTCTTGTAGTAGTCCGTCGCCTCGAACACATCGAGTTCGGTCAGGCCGTTCTTCCTGGCCACATCCGGACTGGCCGGCAGCAATTCGTTCACCTGCAGCTCGCCGCCGCGGGCCTCCCTGGTACGCTGCGCAGCCATCGCAGTGAGCGCGCCCAGCGGATCGTAATTGCTGAAGCCCTCGCGGAACAGGCGGCCGATATTGACGCCGGTGATGCTGACCACGGCCTTGATGCGCTTCTCCGTCAAGGTCGCATTGAGGACGTAGCCGCCCCCGCCGCAGACGCCCAGCACACCGATGGCGTCGGCATCGACGTAAGGCAGCGTCACAGCGTAGTCGATGACGCGGCTGATATCCTCGACGCGCTGCGTCGGGTCCTCGACCCAGCGCGGCGAGCCGCCGGACTCGCCCTGGAAGCTCGCATCATAGGCGATGACGACGAAGCCCTGCTCGGCCAGCGCCTTGCCGTAGACATTGCCCGAGGTCTGCTCCTTGCAGCTCCCGAAAGGATGGACGCTGACGATCGCCGGATAGGTCCTGCCCTCATCGAATTCGGGCGGGAACAGGATGTTTGCGGCGATATGCCAGGCCATATCGGCATTCTGGATCTTCACGCTTTTCATAGCGGTTTTCCTTTCTTCCGTTCACATGAAATAGGGTTTGTCGGCATCGCTGCCGGGCTTGTCGACGCCGAGATCGGCGCCGCTATGGAGCTGCGGGTCGCGTAGAATCCCGGCGATCAGGACGGCGACGCTCCTGCGCGCGACGACAGTGCCCTTGAAGGCTTCGCCGCGGGCGGTCAGCTCGTAATCGACCTCGTCCTCGTCGGTCAGCCAGGCCGGGCGAATGATCGTGTAGTCGAGGCCGGAGGCCTCGATGGCATCGGCGGCCCGGCGAAACGGCTTGAGATCCTCGCCGATCGTCGCGTTGTTCCAGGCGCCGAACGCGCCGGGCACCTCGTCGTAGATCCCCAGCGACAGGACGAAGACCAGGCGCTTCACGCCCTCGGCCCGCATCGCGGCGATCACGGCCTTCGCCTGCGCATCGAGATCCTCGCCGGTCAGATTGGCATAGACGATGTCCTGCCCCCTCACCGCCGCCGTCAATTGCGCCGCATCCAGGACGTCGCCCTGTACCAATCGCGAGTTCGCCGGGCGATCGCGCAGCTTTGCGGCATCGCGCAGGAAGAGCGTCAGTTCGGCCTCATCCTTGACCATGCCGATGACGTGGCGGGCGATCTGCCCGTTTGCGCCGAGAACCAGAACCCTGGCCATGTTCTCACTCCCTATCCTTGGAACCGGCGGCCCCATGGTTGCCTTTGTCAGCGGCAGCGCCGTTGCCATGCCGCCTTGTCCCGAATGGATATACGCCCTCGAGGATTATCGGATTAGAGTGCTCAATCTTATTGACTCTATCGACTACGTGATTAATAGAATGTCGGCCGCCCCTATTGCCGGGAGAGCCAATCGGCATCGATGGCCTGCAGCATCTCCTCGGGCGAGAGCTGAGAGCCCATGCGCCCGCGCCGGATGAAACGATGCTCGAACGAGCGCGCGCCGTTCTGCGTCACGATCCGGCCGAATTCCGCAATCGCTTCCGGCGAAAACGCGCTGTTGAACGTGTTGAACAGGATCACCCGTTTGCCGTCGAAGCGGTTGTTTCGGGCGAAGTCCCAGATCGGCGGAGCGGGGCTATGAAGCCAGATCGGTGAGCCGAGCCAGACCGTATCGAACGCCGCGAGATCGATGATCATCGGCGCAATCTTGGCGGAATGCCCCCGCGCGTCCCACATGGCGCGCGCCCACCCGACCAGGCCAAGGCCGTAGTCGGGCGCGGCGAGCGGGAACAGTGCCGCCTCGAGCCGGCGCGCAATATGCCGCGCCGCCAGGGCGGTGTTGCCGGAGCGGGAGAAGTAGACGACCGCGACGCGCGTTTCGCGCGGGCCGGAGCCGGCGGGATAGGAAAGCAGGTCGCGCAGTTGCCGGGCCTGACGGCTGTCGACCAGCGCCACCGTGATCGGCACCAGCGCGGCCCCGACGAGGGCGACGGCCGCAGCGATCGCGAGCCAGCGCATCATGGCGCCACCACCCGCGCTCCGATTGCGCAGGCATCGCCCTCCGCGGAGCCGCCTTCGCTATCGAACCAAGCCATGCCCTTGTGCATTCGGCTTCCCTCGTAAGGCTTCGGCATTGCCCGCCAGGGCGCATGCCGATGGCCCGGCTCCGCATCGCGGCTCCGGGTCACCGTCATTGAGCGCGCGTGGCTCCGGTCACTCCGCCGCGGCGGCCTGCCTTGTCTGCGGCGCGAGTGTCCGGAGGAAGAACGGCGTCAGGACCGAAACCGCCTCGGCGACGTAGGGCTTGCCGTCGTAGAGATCCATGTGGTTGGCGCCCTCGACGATATGCATCGCCTTGTCCGTGCTGGCGGCGCGGGCGAGCAGGTCATCGCTCATCCACTTGCTGCCGGCGACGGAGCCGGCGATCGCCAGGATCGGCTGGATCAGGAAGGCCTCGGCCTTGTGATAGGCGTCATAGGTGATGATCTGGTTCAGGCTGCGGGCGGTGGCGAAGCCCGGCGCCGTCGGGCATTCGGCCCGCGGCGTGTGGTAGTATTCCCAGGCTTGGCGCAGCTCCTCGTTCGGCGCGTCGCTTTCCTTTTCCGGCGCCAGCGGCATCCGCGCCTTGGCGGCGCTGGCAGCGTCGGCGGTGCGGGCGTTCGAGCCGGCCTCGATATAGGGCAGCGCATCGGCGTCCTTGACGGTGTTCTCCCAGCCATTGCGGAACATCGAGCCGATATTGACGGCGCTGACCGTTCCGAGCGCCTTGATGCGATGGTCCTGGAGCGCGGCGTTAGCGCTGTAGCCGGCACCTGCACATATGCCCATCGCGCCGATGCGGCCGTTGTCGACATAGGGCAGCGTCGTCAGATAATCGACGACAGCGCTGACGTCCTCGGTGCGGATATGCGGGTTTTCGAGCTGGCGCGGCTCGCCGCCGCTCTCGCCCTGATAGGAAGCGTCATAGGCGATGGTGACGAAACCGGCCTTGGCGAGCTCATGCGCATAGGTGCCGGCCGTCTGCTCCTTCACGCCGCCGCCGGGATGCGAGACGATGACGGCCGGGTAGCTGCCCTTCTCGTCGAAACCCTCGGGAAAATTGATCACCGCCGACATCGTGATCGTCGGGTTGTTGGTGTTCCGGAAGCTGATCTTGTCCATTGCGACCTCCATCCTGTGGGGCACTCACGGTGCCGATGGAGAGAGGCTACGCTTCCGGAAGCCATCATTCTATGCCACGATAATTCTTGGATAAATAAGCAGGATAATGAATGAAGCGTGAGGACATGGCCGATCTGACCGCGCTTGTGGTCGTCGCGGAGGAGCAGAATTTCACCCGCGCTGCAACGAAGCTCGGCCTGTCGCAATCGGCGCTCAGCCAAATCATCCGCAGGCTCGAGGAACGCCTCGGCGTCAGGCTTCTCGCCCGCACGACCCGCAGCGTCGCTCCCACCGAAGCGGGCCAGCGCCTGGTGGATCGGATCGGCCCGATGCTGCGGGACATCGACCAGGGGCTCAGCAGCCTCAGCGAGTTCCGCGACAGGCCTGCCGGTTCGCTACGGGTCACCACGGTCGAGCATGCCGCGAAGACCATCCTGTGCCCGGCGCTCGCCCGGCTTCTGCCGGACTATCCCGACATCAAGGTCGAGATCGTCATCGATTACGGCCTCGCGGACGTGGTCGCGGATCGCTTCGACGCCGGCGTCCGCTTGGGAGAGCACGTCGCGAAGGACATGATCGCCGTCCGTATCTCGCCCGAGATTCCCATGGCGATCGTCGGCGCGCCCGCCTATTTCGCCCGGTTTGCGGAGCCCCGCGATCCCCAGGATCTGGTGGATCATTCCTGCATCAATCTGCGCCTGCCGACCTCCGACACGCTGAACGCCTGGCGCCTGCTGCAGCAGGGGCGCGAGATCCGCGTGAAAGTCGGCGGGCAGCTCGTGTTCAACACGATCGACCTCATCCTCGACGCGACGCTGGCAGGGCTGGGCCTGGCCTATCTGCCGCTCGACCAGGTCGAGGAGCCCATCGCCCATGGAAGGCTGCGGCGGGTTCTCGACAGATGGACGCCGCCCCTGCCGGCCTACCACCTCTATTATCCGAACCGGCGCCATACCTCGCCGGCCTTCAAGCTGTTGGTCGACGCTCTGCGCTACCGCGCTCCGAAGCAGGAAACCAGGGAGCGCGCGGCAGAGACCCCCGCGGACTGACCGGTGCCAGACGTAAGAGACCGTCCTCCGCCGTGAGCGGCCGCCTACGGCACTGCTCAGTTGCCGCCGCCACGGAAGAGCTGGCGAAAGTTCGTCAGCTGGGAGCGCTCCAGATAGATCGCGAGCTTGACGGCGGCTTCGGTGCGCGAGCGCAATTCCAGCCGCCGGACGGCCTCGGCCGAATGCGTTTTGACCGTCGCTTCCGAGATGCCGCAGAACCAGGCGATCTGCTTGTTGAGATAGCCGCGCGCGGCCAGTGACAGCACCGCGAACTGACTTTCGCTCAAGGTCATGAGGCGCTGACGGAACGAGGCCTCATCCTCGAGGAAGCTGGTGGACAGCAACCGCCCGTCGCTCGCCTGGATGTGGGTCTCCACATCCAGCGGCGCGCGCGGACGGCAGGGCAGCGGCATCTCGCCCATCCGCGCCTTGGCTCGCATCGGCGCCGCGCTCATGGCTTCGACAGTTCCTGGTCGAGTTCCGGCAGAACGGTAAACAGGTCGCCCACCAGCCCGTAATCGGCGATCTGGAAGATCGGGGCTTCCTCGTCCTTGTTGATGGCGACGATGACCTTCGAGTCCTTCATGCCGGCGAGATGCTGGATCGCGCCGGAGATGCCGACGGCGATGTAGAGCTCGGGGGCGACGACCTTGCCGGTCTGGCCGACCTGCCAGTCGTTCGGGGCGTAGCCGGCATCGACCGCGGCGCGCGAGGCGCCCATGGCGGCGCCGAGCTTGTCGGCGACGGGCTCGATCACCTTGCCGAAGTTCTCGGCCGAGGCCAGCGCGCGGCCGCCCGAGATGATGATCTTGGCCGAGGCCAGCTCCGGACGGTCGGACTTCGCGACCTCCTCGCCCTTGAAGGACGAATTGCCGGGGTTTTCCGCAGCCGAGACGCTCTCGACGGCGGCCGAGCCGCCTTCGCCAGCCGCCGCGAAGGAGGCGGTGCGGATGGTCAAAAGCTTCTTGGCGTCGGTCGACTGCACGGTCTGGATCGCGTTGCCGGCATAGACCGGGCGCTCGAACGTGTCGGGCGAGACGATCGCGCTGACATCCGAGACCTGCATCACGTCGAGCAGGGCCGCGACCCGCGGCAGCACGTTCTTGCCGGTCGTGGTCGAGGGCGCGACGATGGCGTCGTAAGCCCCCGCGAGCTTGACGATCAGCGCGGCGAGCGGCTCGGCCAGGGCATGGCCATAGGCCGCGTCATCGGCGAGCAGCACCTTCTCGACGCCGGCGAGCTTGGCGGCGGCATCGGCAGCGCCCTTGGCGCCCTGGCCCGCGACGAGGATGTGGACGGGTGAGCCGAGCTTGGCGGCAGCCGTCAGCGCCTTGGCGGTGGCGTCCTTGACGGAGGCGTTGTCGTGTTCGGCGATCAGCAGCGTGGTCATCAGATCACCCCGGCGGTCTTGAGCTTGGAGACGAGTTCGGCGGCGTTCGCCACCTTGACGCCGGCGGAGCGGCCGGCGGGCTCGACCGTCTTGAGCACCTTGAGGCGCGGCGCGACATCGACGCCAAGCGCATCGGCCGAGGTCTCGTCGAGCGGCTTCTTCTTCGCCTTCATGATGTTCGGCAGCGAGGCATAGCGCGGCTCGTTGAGGCGCAGGTCCGTGGTGACGATCGCCGGGAGCTTGAGCGACACCGTCTGCAGGCCGCCATCGACCTCGCGGGTGACCTCGACGCTGTCCGCGCCAAGCTCGACCTTCGAAGCAAACGTGCCCTGGCCCCAGCCGAGGAGAGCGGCGAGCATCTGGCCGCTCTGGTTGCAATCGTCGTCGATCGCCTGCTTGCCGAGGATGACGAGGCCGGGGGCCTCCTGCTCGACGACCTTCTTCAGGAGCTTGGCGACGGCCAGCGGCTCGACGTTTGCCTCGACCTTCACGAGGATGCCGCGATCGGCGCCCATGGCCAGCCCAGTGCGGATCGTCTCGGCAGCCTGAGCCGGGCCGATCGAGACCACGACCACCTCGGTCGCCTTGCCGGCTTCCTTCAGGCGCAGCGCCTCTTCCACCGCGATCTCGTCGAACGGGTTCATCGACATCTTCACGTTCGCCAGCTCGACGCCCGAACCGTCCGCCTTCACGCGGATCTTCACGTTGTAATCAACCACCCGCTTCACGGGCACCAAGATCTTCATCGTGTCACCTCAAAGCTCGTCGGTTGCGATGCGCTGGTCGCCGCATATGGCGGGTCGATCACATGAGACCGGCTCGTGGCGGCGCCTGCGCAGCCATATTGCGTCCGTTGGCCATCTCGACTATTAAACTAACGATTGTTAGTCAAGTCGGATCCAGGCCTAACGAGAGGGCCCTTCCCCCGCCATAGGGATAGCCTATCCCCCACGCGCATCATCTACCTAACGATTGTTTGTTGTTGCGACAAAGGCCAGCGGCACATATGCTCCGCCGGAACTGCAGATAAGCAACCTCGCTCGCCTCGTTTCCTGACGGATCGCGGCCGGCGAAGCACCGAAAAGACGCACACGCCGGTCGCACCCCTGTTGCAACCAGACGAAGTGCCGGGGAGGAAACCGTGTCTGACGATACCATTCTATCCACGCGCGGGCTCGCCAAGAGCTTCGGCGGCTTCATGGCGGTCAATGGCGTCGACCTCGACGTCCGACGCGGCACGATCCATGCGCTGATCGGCCCGAACGGGGCCGGCAAGACGACCTGCTTCAACCTGCTGACCAAGTTCCTGCAGCCCTCGACCGGGTCGATTACCTATAACGGCCGCGACATCACCGGCGAGAAGCCGGCTGAGATTGCCCGGCTCGGGCTGGTGCGGTCCTTCCAGATCTCGGCGGTCTTCCCGCAGCTCTCCTGCAAGACCAATGTGCGCATCGCCTTGCAGCGCAAGCGCGGCGACAATTTCGACTTCTGGCGCTCGGAAAAGACCCTCGAGTCGCTGGATGGCGAGGCCCTCCAGCTCGTGGCCGCGGTCGGGCTGTCGCCGTTCGCGGAGACGCCGGCGGGCGAACTCTCTTACGGCCGCAAGCGTGCGCTTGAGATCGCGACGACGCTGGCGCTCGATCCGGAGATGCTGCTGCTCGACGAGCCGATGGCCGGCATGGGCCGCGAGGATGTCGAGCGCATCGAGGCCCTGATCCGCAAGGTCTCGAAGAACCGCACCATCCTGATGGTC